>CADBLN010000132.1 GCA_902795525.1 uncultured Erysipelotrichaceae bacterium
AGGCATCTTATTATGATATAATGTTAAAGAGGTTTTAATATGCGCAAAGGACTATTTATAACTTTCGAAGGTGGTGATGGCAGTGGTAAAACTACTGTCTCAAAATATATTTGCCAAAAATTAACTGAGGCTGGTTATGATGTCTTATATACAAGAGAACCAGGTGGTAGTGAAATTGCCGAACAAATTCGCACCATCATTTTAGATGTAAACAACGTCTTAATGGACAGTCGTACTGAAGCTTTGCTGTATGCTGCTAGCAGAAGACAGCATTTAGTTGAAAAAGTGTTACCAGCTCTAGAAGAAAAGAAAATAGTTGTTTGTGATCGTTTTATAGATAGTTCACTAGCTTACCAAGGCTATGCCAGAAACATTGGAATAGATGAGGTAATGAAAATAAATCAATTTGCGATTGAAAACCATTTACCAGATTTGACCTTATTCTTTGAAGTTGAACCTGCAATCGGCTTACAAAGATTAAACGGGTCAAGGGCACAACTAGACAGGTTGGAAAAAGAAAACATGGATTTTCATAATAAAGTATATGCAGGTTATAAAGAAGTTTGTGAAAAATACCCTGAAAGAATAAAAATCATTGACAGTAGTAAATCACTTGAAGAGGTTCAAAAGGCAAGCTTCGAAGTAGTTATGAAGTTGGTTGAAGATAATGTTTAAAGATATCTTAAAAGACCAACAACCTGTTGTATACCAAACACTCTCAAACGCATTAAGAAACAAGAAACTATCCCATTGTTACTTGTTTTCCGGACCAGCAGGATCTTTAATGCTGGAAACCGCAAACCTCTTAGCTCAAACAATCATTTGTACTCACAAAAAAGAAGATTGGGCTTGTGAAGAATGCATCGAATGTATTCAGGTAGCAAACCATGAATATGTTGACTTGCTCTACATTGATGGCTCAAATGAAACCATAAAAATTGAAAGCATTAATTCACTACAAGACCAGTTTTCACAAACTGCTTTAGCTCAAGCAGGTCAAAAAGTCTTCATTATTAACAACTGTGAAAACATGACCGCAAAAGCTAGTAACAGTTTATTAAAATTCATTGAAGAACCAAGTTCAACTACATATGGCATCTTCATCACAACGCAAATCACAAGAGTTTTACCAACAATTGTCTCACGTTGCCAAACCCTTAATTTCAAACCTTTGTCTAACGAGACTTTCTACCAAAAGGCTCTTGAAAAAGGCATAGATGAATTAGATGCACATTTACTATCACCACTTGTCCATAAAGAAGAAGAAATTGAAATAGTAAAAGAATTGGATAGCTATCAAGTTGCTGTGCAATACTTTGTTGAGTTTATGAACTACTATTTCACAGACTTGAAAAGCGGCATGCTGTATCTTCAAAATAATGGATTCAAAATTAATGCAAAATCAAAAAACCCCAAAAAAGATCGAGAAGTATTCTCTTTCTTTCTCCAAATCGCCACTACTTTTGTGAACGATTACCATAAGCACATTAAAATTAATGATGATTCATGGACCAATCTACTCACACTAGCACAAGAAAACAAATTCAATTCGAGAAACTTTTTAGAAACAATCTCGGAAACCAAAGATGCTTTAATAAGAGCTACTAATTTATCTCTTTTAATAGATCAAATGTTATTCAAATTATCAGGAGGTATTCATGACAGATAAGGAACAAAACCAGGAAGTTTCATTTAAATATGTTATTTCAGTTAGATTTGCCAACTCTAAAAAATCTTATAACTTTGGAACCAATGATGAAGAACTGAAATATGGTGATAAAGTTGTTGTTGAAACAATCAGAGGAATGGAATTAGGCGAGTTAATTAGCGACTTAAGAGAAATATCAACATATAATCTTAATTTAGCTTTGAAACCAATTTTAAGAAAAGCTAACGAAACCGACATTGAAAACGATAGAAAAAACAGAGAAGACTGCAAGGAGGCAATATCAAAGTGTCAAAAGTGCATTGATGATTTAAACCTAGAAATGTATTTAATCTCTGCAGAGTACACATTAGATAGAGCTAAAATCATCTTCTCCTATGTTGCTGACGATAGAGTTGACTTTAGAGAACTTTTGAAACAGTTAGCCGCCATCTTTAAATGCCGTATTGAACTAAGACAAATTGGGCCTAGAGACAAAGCGAAGATTGTTGGTGGACTTGGAACCTGTGGCATGGAAACATGCTGTTCAAGATTCTTAGATGACTTTGACATTGTTTCCATCAATATGGCTAAAAACCAATTACTGGCATTAAACACTACAAAATTATCTGGACAATGCGGCAAACTAATGTGTTGCCTAAAATATGAGGATGAAAATTATAAGTGTATGCGCAGAGGCTTACCAAAACTAAATGCTCAAATTGAAGTTGAGGGAGAAAAATATCGCATCACAAGCATGAACTTATTGAATCAAACAGCACATATAGCCAACAAAGAAAATGCCATGGACATTCCATTAGAAACTCTCAGAACAGATTTAGAGATTGAAGAAGTTGAAGAAGAAATAACAGAAGAGGTAGTTGAATAAACTACTTCTTTTCATTTTTCACAATTAAACATTATAATTATATGTACGTACTATGGAGGTATTTATGACTACTAAAGATTTGCATGTTTGTCTAGTTAATGATTCATTCCCCCCTAGTATTGATGGGGTAGCAAACGCAGTTTTTAATTATGCATCCATCATCGAAGAAAAATATGGTCATGTGGTTGTCTCAACACCAGCATATCCAGATGTCATCGATGATTATCCATTCGAAGTTCTTCGTTACCCAAGTTTAGACACAACAAATTTCATTGGTTATCGAGCAGGTATCCCATTAGATTTAAACTATCTTCAACAGTTCTCAGATAAGGGCATAGATATTATTCATTCTCATTGTCCTAT
>CADBLN010000133.1 GCA_902795525.1 uncultured Erysipelotrichaceae bacterium
ACTATTTCTTGAGCAATGCCACTGTTCAACCCAGAAATATGGGTTAAAAGCTCTTTACTGGCAGTATTTAAATCGGCCCCTGTCCTGTTAACACACTTCATGATTGCCTCATCAAGTCTTTCACTTAAAGCTTTTTGAGGTAAATCATGTTGATACTGTCCTACACCAATGCTTTTTGGATCAATTTTGATTAACTCAGCTAGTGGATCCAGTAATCTACGAGCAATGGATATTGCCGAACGCTCTTCAACAGCTAGATTAGGGAATTCTTTTCTTGCTTCCTCTTGAGCGCTCCACACTGATGCTCCAGCTTCTGAAACAATTGCGTAAGATACATTTAGATTGTTTTCTTTGATGACTTCAGCAACCAGTTTTTCACTTTCTCTAGATGCTGTTCCATTACCGATTGCAACAATTTGCACTTCATAGTCATTTATTAATTTAAGCAATGTCTTTTTAGCTTCAGCACTACCTTTTTCAGTTATGAATGGAAAAACCTTTGCGACAGTTAACATTTTTCCGGTCTCATCCACAACCGCAAGCTTACAACCATTTCTATAACCTGGATCAAAACCCAATACTACCCTTCCTTTTAAAGGTGCTTGTAATAATAATTTTTCTAGATTTGTGGAAAATATTTCAATAGACCTGTTCTGGGCCCTTTCGCTTAATTCTGAGCGTATTTCTCTTTCAATTGAAGGAAATAATAATCTATCACATCCATCATCGCAAGCAGCCTTTAAATCGCTTAGAACAATGCTTTGCCTTCCTTTGGTCAAGGTCTCAAAAGCTTGCTGTTTTAGTCGCTCTTCATCAAACGAAAAAGACACCGAAATAACCTTTTCCTTTTCAGCTCGATCTATGGCCATAATCCTATGGTCAGCAATGGATGAAATGCGTTCAGTATAATCGTAATAGTTTTGATATACTTTCTTTTCATCTTGGGCATCTTTTTTAATCTTAGTAACAAATGCCCCGTGTTGAGATATATCATCCTTGAAATTCCATCTTTGCTGAGGATTGTCACTGACAACTTCCGCAATAATATCTTTGGCACCCTGAATCGCTTCTTCAACCGTTTTTATTTCTTCACTTAAATACTTTTGAGCTTCTTGATGCAATTCACCTTTCTCTGGCAACGATAACATCCAATCCGCCAAAGGCTGTAAGCCATTTTTAATGGCCACACCCGCTCTTGTCTTCTTTTTCTGTTGGTATGGGCGGTAAATATCATCAACTTGCGAAAGTTTTGTACACTCATTTACACTAGCAATTATCTCATCAGTAAGCTTTCCCTGTTCTTCAATGAGTTTTAGAACTTGTTGTTTTCTTTCTGCTAGTTTTACTTGATAATCATATTTCTTTTGAATAAAAAGAATCTGTTCCTCATCCAAACCCTTTGTTTGTTCTTTGCGATATCTAGCTATCATTGGAACTGTATTTCCTTCTGACAACATTGTTAAAGTGTTGTTTACTTGAAAGAATTCTACCTTTAATTCTTTTGCGATGTTTTCAATTATTTGTCTATCCATGTCCATTTCCTCAATCGTATTAACCATACATGCTAATTTTATCACGTGTTAATGGTAAATACTTTAAAAACTCTTATCATTTTTTAACAAGTGGACAATCAATTTCTTCATGCTTAATGTTTTTTCAATTATTTCAAATTTTATTAACATTAAAAAAGCAAGTGAACAATATATAATTGTCCACCGCTAATTAAACTTAAATTTTTGTTTTTTCTAACATTGCTTCATGTTAATGAAACTATTTCATTGCTTGCTATTATTAGTCACAAACCTATAGTTATCTCGACACATGTCTTCTAGTGTTTTGGTAGTCTTCCAATTTAGTTCTCTATTTGCTTTAGAACAATCTGCATAAGAAGTATCGATATCACCAGGTCTTCTTTCAACTACTTGATATGGTATTTTTATGCCATTTGCTTGTTCGTAAGCTTTCACAATATCTAAAACACTATAACCTTGTCCAGTTCCAATGTTGTAAACATAATAACCGCCATGTTTATGTTCGATCTTCTGTAAACCTTTAATGTGAACTTTAGCTAGATCTACAACATGTATATAATCTCTAACTCCCGTCCCATCATGGGTGTCATAGTCATCACCAAAAATATTTAGATGGTCTAAGCTACCAGTTGCAACCTTATCAATATATGGCAATAGGTTAGCAGGAATACCATTAGGGTCTTCCCCTAACAAGCCACTTTCGTGGGCACCAATTGGGTTGAAGTATCTTAAAACACAAACATTGAAACTATTATCTGAGTTATATAAATCTTCTAAAATCTTTTCCACAAAGACCTTGCTGGTGCCATATGGATTGGTGGTACCACCAATTGGCATATCCTCAGTAAATGGAATAGGATTCTTATTCCCATATACAGTTGCACTGCTGCTGAATACGATTGATTTTACATCATGCTTTTTCATCACACTTAGCAACGTTAAGACACTAGATACGTTGTTTGTATAGTATTCAACCGGTTTTTTAACACTATCACCAACAGCCTTGTATGCCGCAAAGTCAATGACCGCATCAATCTTATTTTCACTGAAGATTCTATCAACTAAGGTTTCATCTAACATATCACCTTCATAGAACTTCACTTCTTTTCCTGTTATCTTTTTAATATTCTCTAAAGCTTGTGGTTTAGAATTGGAAAAGTTATCTAATCCAACCACATTGTAGCCATCATTTAATAATTCCACACAGGTATGGGAACCAATGTAGCCAGCACAACCTGTAACTAAGATATTTCTTTTATCATTTTTTCTAGTCATTTCTCTATAAATAAACTGATCATGCTCAACTTCTTTGGTTATATTCCAGTCATTCATATCAAAAACATCAAAATGAGTATCAACCTCGTATTCACCCTTCACAAATGAAATTAAAGCCTTTTGACAATATGGATAAGCTTGTTTATAAATGGATGCTCCACCACAAACAATGTATTCTTCCTCATCAAATTCATGTTCATTCAAAAATTTGTTCAAGTCATATATTACTTCAGCATCTGGATCATTATCAGTATGATATTTAGGGTCAATTGAGCAAACAATGGTATGTCTTTCTTTGAGCTTGTTTGGTAAACAATCATATGTTGTTTGACCCATTAGAATATTCTTTCCAATTGTGTTACTTTTAAACAATTGCAATTCTTCTTTTAAGTGCCATGGTAACTGGCCTTTAATACCAATACCTTTATTTTGATCCATCGCAATACTTATAACTAGCATATGCCATCACCTCTTCTATATTATACACAATAAAACTTGGCTTTATGTCCAAGTTTATTCTATTTTTTAGTATATTAGCTGAGATTATCATTACTCTAGTTAGTATTCAAGCTAAAGTTAAAATAACAGTTATTATATCCTTTAGCCCACATGATGAAAGCAAAGCTTAAATCTCATCAATTAATTCACCTATTTCATTCAAATAATATTCACCCCAACTATATTCCGCCATGAATTCTCCTTCAAAGCGATCTCTGTCTTTAGGGTTCTTATCGACCCAATCATAATAATCACAATCAAACATCTGAGTGTCCACAAGCTGTCCTCTAGCTGTTGAGATTAATAAAGATTCTAGATTATTTTCCTTCAAGAACTTTCTTAATCTACCTAATGCATTATAGTAGACACTCATATGGTCATTACTATATTCCCTATCTTCCCAAAGGGTGCAATAAATCTCTTCATTGCTGATTTCTTTGCCCCTTCTTGTCACAACCAGTTCCAGAATTTCTTTAGCTTTTCCCCTTAGTTTTAAAGGTTCACCATCACGATAAACCAAGAAACGTCCAAATGTTTGGATATACAGTGGCTTGTGTTGACGGTAAGATAATAGTCTTATTTTCTCCATGACCATTTCAAGGGTTTCTTTAGTGTATGGCTTCACAATGTAATAATCACTGCCAACTTTATTTGAATCCCAAATATAATTATCAAATGCAGAAATGAAAACAATAAGAATATCTTTCCTTATTTGTTTTAATGAATTTGCCAAAACAATACCGTTTGTGATAGGCATTTCAACATCAAGAAAAGCTAAATCAACCTTGTGGTTTTCACAAAATTCAAGGGCATCCTTAGCGTTATCAAACTGACCAACAATGTTTATGTTTTCAATATCCTTGCTGAGTCTTTCAAAGCGCTTTAACATTAATTTTTCATCATCGACTACGATTGTCCGCATCTTTTCCCTCCTTAGGAACGCGCACTAAAACTGTTGTTCCTTTGCCAATAGTACTATCGATTTGAACACTGGCATTCATCATCTTATCCAATCTAAACATTATATTTTTTAAACCAGTAGACTCATTGGAATCAAAAGCTTTGGTTTTTTCAAAACCTACACCATCATCAGCCACAATAATATAAATGCTTCCTTCATCATCGTAGGTCATGATGCTGATTTTTCCGCCATCAACACCTTTTTGATAGATTCCATGTCTAATTGCATTTTCTACTAGAGGCTGAATGGTTAACGGAATGATCATGAAATCAACAACCTTAGTATTAATATCAATTTCCAGTTTGGAACCAAAACGCATTTTTTCAATATTAAGGTAAGCTTTGATGTTATCTAATTCCTGACTGAATGGAATTGGGTCGTCACTTGCCATAGCACGAATACAGCTTCTTAAATGCACCGTAAAATCACCCAATAAATCATAAGCATATTGAGGATTATCCAAGATTATCTCCTGGATTGAACCTAATGAATTATATAGAAAATGTGGTTGCATCTGGCTAGTAAAGTTACGAATACGTGACTTCTGCAACTCATTTTGAAGTTTTTCTAATTCCAATTCTTGTTTTTGTGATTCAGTCAAATCATACAGGACCGCAAAAGCACAAATATCTTTAGTGTTTTCATCTTGATACAAGAAGAAAACTTTACGACAAGGTTGGAGCTCACCATTAGTCATTTTTGAAGTATAGGTTAATGAGGCTCTGCTGTCGCCTTTTTTGAAGCTTTCAATTAAAAAATCTCGATTACTAATAGCCTCAAACTTTTCTTTTTTATCAACTACGATATTGTCATGCCACCAATTTTGAAACTCGTTATAATTCAATGAATACTGCCCATGGTCATGATATGTCTGCTCTAAATTAGGTGATAAGGACTCAATCAGGTTCTTAGTTAGATTTACCTCTAAATAACCTGACGCACTGCTTAAAATAGCTTCTAGGTGGTTTTTCTCTTTCAAAACCATAACGTCACGTTCTTCCTTGTGTGCGTTATCCAACCTAACAGCAGTATCAATGTTCTTTATCCCAATTAAAATGTGTGGGGTATCGCCAATCATTTCGATAGTAGCTCTGATTTGGTGATATACACATTTATCGTTTATATTTAAGCGATAAACCAAAGAAAAGTATTTCTCGTGCTTGAGACTACTTAAAAGGTTATCCCTAGTTAAAGCCTTCAAGAGATAGTCTTGATCTTCTTTATATATCGTCATTTTAACATTTTTAGCCATGGCACTAAAAAAGTTGCTACCACTCTTAGCTAAATCGAGTCCACTATACTCTTCACTTTCATAGTAACAATTGTAGTTTGAATTGCTGATGTCTACATCATAAATACATTCATAATTTTCAAGTAAACTCTTTAGAATAACCTCATTAGAAAGCTGACTTTGTCTATCCATAAAAATCTCTTTTCTATTTCTATCTATATTATACAACTTCATTTCGAATAAGGAGAGTAGTCCCCAGTTACGGGGACTACTTTAAAAAAGGAAATCATGCATCAATCTTTCTTACTTTTGGTATAAACCACATAAGCAAGAGTTGAACTGATAACAAGCAAACTCACAAATAGCCACAGTTTCTGGTTATCACCAGTCTTAGGAGGGTCTTCAACTATAGTGTTGTATACTGTGAAACCTTCTTGAGCATCGCCCCTAATTTCAACACTACACTTCTCTATAGGTTCTTCTGCAATTTCATATAGATATTCATGGCCATCATCTTTATCAACCTTACGCAAGTTTTCAAAAGTGTAAGTCCAATTGTTTCTACTATTTAATTCGACTTCCTCAACAACAACACCATCAACTAATAGGTTAATGATACATCTATCTAGAACCACATTGGTCCAAACCTTTCTGACAGGAATGTTAATTAATTCCTGGCTGTAAATAGTATTTGTAAATGTAAAACCTGTAGCAACATTACCTTCTTTCC
>CADBLN010000134.1 GCA_902795525.1 uncultured Erysipelotrichaceae bacterium
AAAATAGTATTAAATATTTTAAACTAATGAATATGGGAAAAAAGTACATCTTAGTCATTATTTGCTGTTGTTTATATGTTGGCGCTTGTACAGGGACAGCGAACGCCCTTGGGGCTTTCATTATTCCTTTAGCAGAACAAACAAACTCTTTAAGAGGAACGGTTTCTCTAGCGTCAACCATATATGGAATTGTTTCGGGCATATGTGCCCCATTACTTTTGTGGGCGATAAAAAAATTTCCTTTAAAGTATATTTTTATCACAGTTGGAACTTTAACTGCTCTATTAACTTGTAGTTTTGGATACTTGACTAATGTATATGTTTATTTGGGTTTAAATATATTCAAAGGTATTCTAAATGCAGTGTTTAATACAACCATAATAGTTATAATCATTGGAAACTGGTTTAATAGTGGTAAAAGCACTATTACCGCCCTAGCTTTAGGTTTTTCTGGTGTAGCTGGTGCTGTTTACTCACCTCTATTTACTCACGTGATTAATACTTATGGATTAAAGTATGGTTATTTCGTTCAAGCATTCTTCCAATTCGCCTTGGTATTACCAGCAGCATTCCTAGTGACAGTGACACCCGAAGAACAAGGAATGATTCCATATACTAACAATCAGGAAGAAAAAACTATTAAAAAAGAACACCGCAAGGCCAATTATCATGCTTTTAAGGTGAAAGATCCAATGTTTATTCTTCTTTGTATCTTAGCGGTATTAACAGCTATCTTATTTTCAATTTCAAACCACTTTAATGGTTATGCTTTAACACTGGGTTTAGAAATTGGTCCATTGATGGTTTCAAGTATAATGATTGGGAACATAGTATTTAAGTTCATAGCTGGTGTTATATGTGATAAGTTTGGTGACCAGTATGGTGTCCCTTTCCTTTGTGTAGTTGGCATAGTAGGATGTTTGATTCTATCGTTTGGGACTAATAGTAATATATTGCTAATTATTGGAGCATTTACAATTGGTGTTGTATACGCAAATCAAATAACTACACCAGCACTGATTAGGCATATTTATGGTCAAAAACAATATGCAAATGTATTTGCCAGCCAGCAAGTTCCTTATGGACTTATGTATTTCGGCAACATGATTTTTGGCTATATCTACGATTTCACTGGGTCGTATAAACCTTGTTTCTATTTTGGTATTGCGATTCTTTTAATTTCTTTACTAATTTATTTCATAATGTTGAAGAGATATCAACAAGAACAATCCTAATTCATATTTACAAATCTTTTAAATACCGTATAATTGACTGTTATGATAACAACTGGAAAAATGAATGTCATCTTTGACGAAGAATTTGAAAATATATTTATGGCCTTAACTATTAAAGATTTCAATAGTTTAGGTTTTTCTTTTGGTGATAGTGTGAACATCACTTTCGATAATGGAGTTGAACTACTGGATGTTCCATACTACTCTGGCTACTATGGCTTTATTGAACAACTGCAATTAACAGGTTATCCAGGAGATCCATATATCAAACTAGCAAGAAATTGCGGTAATCCTACATGGTATGAGTTTAAAATGAAGGATAATGCGATTGCGGAAATTTCATTGGAAGAAAAAGCAAAGTATATTGAAGTTCAAGAATTATTCTCACTAGAGTATTCTAACTACAGAGAAGACTTTTCTTCTGATGAAATCTATAGCAACTTCAGAGAACTTAAAGGTGGGAATATTAAGGAACACTACTTTTATCGCAGCACTTCACCTTGTGATAACTTGCATAATCGTGCTAGCTTTACAGATAATCTTATCAAGCAACATGGCATTAGATGTGTCTTAAACTTGTCTAACAATGAAAAAAGATATGAAGCATTTGTAGAAAAAGATGATTTCAATTCACCTTATTATGATTCATTGTACAGAAGTGGTAATGTTTTGCTTTTACAGCTAAACGTAAATTATCATAATCAAGAATTTCAAAAGAAATTAGCTAACGGCTTTATGGAAATGACTAAACACGAGGGCCCTGTTTTAGCTCACTGTATGGAAGGAAAAGATAGAACAGGTTTTGTCAGCGCGATGATACTCAGTTTAGCTGGTGCCAGTTATCAAGATATTATCAACGACTACATGTTAACTTATAGTAATTACTACAACATTACTAAAGAAAGTAATCCAAAGAAGTATGAAGCCATTTTAGATAACGTATACGATTTCTTATATAACATAGCTGCAACAAAAGACTTTAGGAATGCCGATTTAAAACTAGGGGCTGAAAACTACCTAAAAAAAGGTGGTTTGAGCGATTCCCAGATTAAAAAAATCGAAGACTTCATAAACAAATAATTATTAATTACTAAAAATTTTCTAGCAGTTAAAAAATGATATTTACCATTTGCCTTTTCTAATTCTTCCAATGATAAGCACTATCAGGGATGAAACAGTGGCTACAATTAGAAAAATCCAAATTGGCGATAATACAAATATCCAAGACCAATTAATATTATTAGTAAGTTTTAGTACAACAAATATCAAAGTAAGTATCGAAGTAATACCATAGCCACTACTCCTCTTGTTGCCTTGTCTTGATAATGCAATAAGATTTTCTTCTGCTTTGGTATTATATTCATCTATACAAATCCTTTCACCAGATAGCAACTCATTAACATTTATGTTCAAGTATGAACATAATTCTTGCATAATACTTGGATCTGGCATTGATTTACCTGTCTCCCATTTTGAGACAGCTCTATTGCTAATATTCAACTTTTCTGCCAAATCTGACTGAGTCATATTTTGTTGCTTTCTTAGTTCTGCTATGAATTTACCAATCTTAATTTGATCCATATTATAGTGTTCTCCTCAAATGTATTGTAAGGAATAATTTGTATTCTTAACACGAACCGTTAGTTGATTCATGGTTGATTTTAATCTAGCGGTTTGGATAATAGACCCCATCTTCAATACTTTCTACTATTTGGCTATCAAAAGAATATCTTGCATATGTTACAGCTTTCAATCTATCTTACCCTTCTCAAAATGGTCGAATTCAACTACTTTGAATTAATCATCATCGTCATCGTTATCTGTAATCGTATTTACAAGTTCAATCACATTAGTAAAATCAACTGCATTTTTAGGAGTAATTACCGGTCTACCTGTATCTTCTTCAATTGCTTTTCTTGCATCTCCTGCAACTTTGCCTCCACGTTTGGCAATTGTTTTATTCTCTTCTAAGCCTTGAGGATTATGTGCTTTTGTCAGCTCAGTAGTCGTTGCTTCCGCCAACATGTTTAGAACTAATTCTAAGTCTGACATATTATCTCTTAGATTTTCTTTCTTTAAGTTTTTAAGGTTCTTATATTGTCTTGTAGACATACCAGCCCATGCACGAGTAATTTCATCTGTAAGAATGGCATATTCTTTTCCTTTTTCGATTCCATGAGCATCCCATTGTGTTGTTAAATCGTTTCTTACACGGATTGCTAATAATCTTTGATGAATCCATTCTTCGCTATAGCCTTTCTTTAGATAAGTTTGCAAAGCTCTATCGATAGCCAGTTCAGGATCGATGGTTTCATTGATTCTTTCAGCACCTACTTCAGCAAGCCATAGTTTAAATGGCTCAGCCTTAGGGGAAGGGATAGATTGGATAATACGTAATAATTGCTTTGTATCTGCAACATCTGTCATACGCATTTTCCCATCAGCAGCTTTCATT
>CADBLN010000135.1 GCA_902795525.1 uncultured Erysipelotrichaceae bacterium
GAGGTATAGTGATCTAGTTAGTGTTGATAACAATGGACAGATATCAATTGACTTTAATTTGGTAAGCAAACCACTATTAACTAACTATGATGATTCACCTAGTGAAAACAGTCAAAATGAAATTGACTTGATTGGTTTCTATTTGAAAGGCCATCCAGTTGAAAAATATCGCAAGGATTATCCAAATTCATTAACTAGTAGCATAGCCAAAAAAAGACGTGGCACTGTAGAAGCAATCGTAAGAATACATCGCATTAAAGAACATCGCACAAAAACAGGTGAATTAATGTGTTTTATTGATGGCTTTGATGAAATAGGGGATATCTCCTTGGTTTTAATGCCAAATGTCTATCGTCAATATGCCGATATAATAAAGAAATATTCTATAATATTGGTGAATGGAAATGTTGACGAAAGAGAATCGATTAAGGTAAAAACACTGAAGGTATTAGAGGTTTAGGTAGATGAATAAATTATTAATTGCTGACGATGAAGTAAAGATTAGAGAAGTTATCAAAGAGTACGGTAAGATAAACGGCTATGAAGTGATGGAAGCAAGTGATGGCGAAGAAGCTATTAAGCTTGTGAGAAAGCATGATTTTGATTGCGTCATTTTAGACATCATGATGCCTAATCTTGATGGTTATACCACTTGTAAACACATCAAAAAGTTGAAAAATGTACCTGTTATTATTCTATCTGCACGTCAAGAAGAATCTGATAAGCTCTATGCCTTTGATTTAGGAATCGATGATTATGTCACAAAACCATTTTCTCCTAAAGAATTAATGGCCAGAATCAAGGTTGTTATCGAAAGAAGTGGCAAAAGTAATAACAAAAATGATAACCACAGTATTGAGGGAATCGAATTGAATATCGCAGCTCATGAATTAAAAATTGATGGAACAATTGTTCATGTCACTAATAAAGAATTTGATTTATTATTGTATTTCCTAGAAAATCAAAATATTGTCATCTCTAGAGAAAAACTGCTATCAAGTGTTTGGGGATATGATTTTTATGGTGTTGAAAGAACCATTGACACACATATTAAAATGTTGAGAAAATCACTTGGAAGCTATGGACGTTACATTAAGACAGTAAGAGGGGAAGGGTACAAGTTTGAACAAGACTAAGAAGTCATTTTTTAATTCATTAAGTTTTAAGTCTTGGATGTATTTTATGCTATTTGCATTAAGCATCATTTTATTGTTGCTTTTTTTCCAATTGATTCTTTTAGAACCATTCTACAAAAATACCTTGAAAAGAGACATTCAAAATCTTAATCAATCAATTTATGAAATTAACTTTTTATCGAGTGATGACAATGATGTTAAAACCCAAAAGATCAATGAATTAACGACTGAGTATAATGCCTGTATTTTAATCTATGATACCGAATCAACAAATGCTAGTGCTTATGATGTCTTAGGTGAAAATGGTTGCGCAATTTATATTCAAGGAAATGTTAATCCTACAATAATTGAAGATATCGCAAATACAGAAGGGCATAGTTATTTTTTAGATGGTCGTATTTTAGATTATTCCAATCAAGAAGTAATGATTGCTGCTGAAAAGTATATTGTTAACGAAACTGAATATTATGTTATTTCCAATTTTGCTTTACAAGATATGAATAGCGTTATTAGAACAACAATATCACAATCCATTATCATTTCGTTAATAATCCTGTTTTTGTCACTGATTATTTCATATATATTCTCGCGGGCATTAACTAAGCCAATTGTTGACATTAACAATGAAGCGATTAAACTAGCGCAAGGAAACTACGATGTTAAGCAAATAAAAGATGGTATCAATGAGGTTGATGATTTAAGTGAAACCTTAGTTTTAGCCGCATCTGAACTATCAAATATTGATGAAACTAGAAAAGAATTAATTGCTAATGTTTCTCATGACCTAAAAACTCCTTTAACCATGATAAAAGCCTACGCTGAAATGATTAAAGATATTTCCGGGAGCAATAAATCAAAAAGAAATGAGCATTTAGATGTCATTATTAGTGAGACTGATAAATTAAATAGATTGGTTTCTGATATGTTAGATTTATCGAAACTACAAGCTGGAGTAAACAATATTGTTATGGCACCATTTGATTTAAGTAAAGCTATAAATGATACAGTTGAAAAGTTTAACACAATATCTAATGAAGAAGGAATTTCTTTTGAAGTAAGCTGTGAAGCTGAATTAGTAGTCAATGGTGATGAAAATAAAATTGATGAGGTCATTTACAACTACATAACAAATGCTATTAAACATATAGGAAAGGATAAGAAAATAATCGTTAGGGCTTATTCAATCAACAAGAATACTGTTAGAGTCGAAGTAGAAGACCATGGCCCAGGTATTAGCAATGAAGCCTTACCATATATTTGGGATAGATATTATAAGAATGATAAGCTATATCAAAGAGCTCAATCTGGTTCAGGTTTAGGCTTAGCCATAAATAAGGCAATTCTTGAAGATCATAATTCAAACTATGGTGTTGAAACAGAAATTGGTAAAGGATC
>CADBLN010000136.1 GCA_902795525.1 uncultured Erysipelotrichaceae bacterium
GCTTAATTAGAAAACACTTATACGTACAAGGTCTAGAGACATTTCTAACTGTTTTGACAATAGTTTTGGCCTTCGTCTTTGGAGCTAGTTTAAATGACAATCGTAGTACAAGAGGGGATACTTGGCTCAAAAAGATGATTATTATGTTTCTGTTTGTGTTAGTAGCTTTGATTTATTTTGGCGTTATAAATGTGACTTTCATAAATCATGCGTTTAGCTTTTTAGGATTCACAAATATAATTTATTATTTTCTGTTTATTTGGTTTGGCTATCTATTCTTTTGTTAGAAAAAAGCAAATGATATTCATTTGCTTTATTTACTAAAATCAAATATGCTTTCTAATTGATTTCCACAAGCTTCTAAGGCTTCTTTATTACCAACGACACAGACATTATCTTGTTGATTAATCTTTTCAAAAATAGGGATGGTCTTTCTTATGTCTTCAATGCCTGTATTTAGTATTTGATTCAATATTTCTTGTTTATCTTGTGGTGTGATATCAGAGAAGAATTCAACATCACTCATTCTAATGCTAGTTTTAGTTGATAATAATGGATCAAAATCGCCAGTGGTTCCAACTACATAGTTTTCAACACTCTCTACTTTATCACAGAAGTTCTTCAGGTATTCTACCGTATTAGTGAATACTTCTAATGAGTTAGCAGGGTTTGGATCCCTATATGAATAAAATGCTGCCGTTTTGCTCATAGGACAACGGAATCCACAACCATAAGCACCACCTTGAACTCGTATTGTTTGCCATAAATAGTCATAAGTCAAGATATTTGAAATGACATACATTGTTCCTTGATTATCAACATCATCCATTAAAGTCATGCCCTTTGCGGCATAAGATACATTAGATGGAATGATAATACCTTCCTTATGATGCCCTAAAGGTTTCTTTTCAATTGTTTCACCAATTGTGCCATGTGGAGCATCATCTAATATAGCTTTAACAATACTTGGTTTGTCTTCACTTGCAACACTGACAGAATACCTTTCTTTAATGAATACTTGTTTTTGTAATTGTTGAAGCTTGTTGATGAATCCGTCTGCTAAATTATCCCAGTTATCATCAAGATTCTTTAAATATTTGTAAGCTTCGTAACCACCTGTATATTCACCAACAACTGCCAGGGAAGAGCTATAAGCTGCAGCCCTTTGAATAGCGATAGCATTACCAGATCTGATGGCAGTTTGTTCAAGTGTAATTAGGTTTTGTTTTAAGACATCTCTAATAGCTTGTTTGTTAGAAAAATCTGTTGTATACAGGATTTCTTTAACCAGTTCTACAGCTTCTTTGTCGTTGCGGTGTAAAGATGACCAAACAACTAAAGCCAGGTTTTTTTGTTGGTGGGCATGATATGACATTAATGGGGTAAATGCTGTATCAAAGTCACCTAGAATCCTTTTAATTTCACGATTTAACGCTAAAGAATCATAATTCTTTGTTGGCAATTTGCCAAGTAGGTTTAGCATTTGTGCTAAAACGGTATATTCTTCCAATTCTAAATCATCAACATTAGCATACAGGCTAACATAAGAAATATCATTAATGTCTTCATTGTGTTTTAAAACAGTATTTGTTCCACCATGGCGGCAAACTTCAACTGGATGTACAGTTTGAGTTTTCTTTAAGTCTTCCAAATGAAGAGTAGGCAGGCTAGCCTTTTGCTCAGCTGTGTCTTCAGAAACTTGCCATTTTTGAAGTTGCTTGTTCATTATTACTAGCTCTTCTTTTTCCTCTTGACTCCAAGTCTTGGCAATCTTTTCTAACTTTGCCTTTTCTTTGTCAGCTTTTTGTTGTCCCAAAGAATTAGAAGGTTTCAAAAGAACCTTGGCACAATGCTTGCTGTTAATGATGAACTCTTCTAACAAATCTTCATAATAAGAAGTTTCTAATTTAGCCCTTAATGAGTCGAACAATTCATCAAAGACAATAGTATTGATAGGATCACCACCATATAGCCAACTATCAAGAGCAGTTAAGCCAAAAACAAGTCCTTTTGGTGCACCACCAAAATCACGCTCCTTGGCCTTAAATTCTCTCTGGTTAAGAGTTGCTAGTAGTTCTTCCTTATCAATTCCTTCTTTAATAATGCGTTTTAATTCCGAAGTGATAGTATTGGTAATTGCTTCTTCTTTCTCTAAATCAGTATTAATAACATCTATTTCAACATATGGTTGATAAATGCCATCTTGAACTTCAAAGAAAATATCTTCGCCAAGGTTATTGTTTAGAATTGCTTTTTTGAGAGGTGATTCGTTTGAGTCACACAACACTTGCGATATTAGTGAGAAGGCCATAGTTTTTTCATAATCATCAAAATCCCCAATTACATAACCATAAGCTACTTGAGCTTTGCCTTCTCCTGTTGTTTCAGGTGAAACCTCATATTCTTTAATAACAGTTTCTGCACGAACAGGAACTTGTTTGGTGATGGTTATTGTCTCTCCAGCATTATCATAGTTTGATAAATACTCACCATCGATAATTGAAAGAACACTTTCAATGTCCATATCACCATCTAAGAAAATGTAACTATTGCTAGGGTTATAGAACTTAGCATGAGCATTGCAGAATTGTTCATATGACAAATCGGTAATGTAGTCTGGATCACCACCAGATTCATTACCATAACAATTGTCAGGGAATAAGGAATGCATCATTATTCTTGAGCGCACACTATCTGCTGATGAAAAAGCGCCTTTCATTTCATTGAAAACAACACCTTTGTAAATAGGCTGTTCATTAACGTCGTTTAATTCATAATGCCACCCTTCTTGATAAAAGATGTTTGGGTTTTCAATGGCGAGTGGTTCAAATACAGCATCAAGGTAAACCTTCATCAAGTTGATGAAATCCTTATCATTTCTGCTACTTACAGGATAAACAGTTTTATCAGGGTAAGTAATGGCATTTAAAAATGTCTGTAAAGATCCTTTTAACAAATCCACAAATGGTTCTCTTACAGGATAGTGCTTGGAACCATTTAAAACTGAGTGTTCTAGGATGTGAAAAACACCAGTATCATCTACAGGTGTAGTCTTAAACGCGATTGCGAAAGTTTTGTTTTCATCATCACGTTTTAGCCAAATAGCTTTCGCATTTGTTTTTTCATGTATCATTTCGTATAGATCACCTTTTATTTCCTCGATGTGACGAACATTGGTGATTCTAAAACCATGTAATTTACTGTTAATATTCATGATAAACCTCCAAAAAAGATTATAATATTTTAAATATATTTAGACAAATGTATAATACATTTAAGAAAGAGGATTATATAATGGCTAAAAGAATTTTAAATTGTTTTGCGAGCGATTTTTCGAAAATTAATAAACAGGATCTGTTAAGTGCGATAGCAGAGACAGAGGGAAGAACCATTATGGCTGAGACTATTGGAACAGTACAACCGATAATGGAAGATGTCACCAATGCTGAGGTAGCTAGTTGCATGGGTGCTGATTTTATTTTGTTAAATCTATTTGATGTTGATAATCCAGTTATAAAAGGTTTGCCTGAATGTGATCCCCAAGACACTATAAGATTGTTGAAGAAGCTTATCGGCAGACCAGTAGGAATTAATCTTGAACCAGCCAGAATTAATGAGCAAGACACAAGTGTTTGGGCCTTAACAAAGGGAAGACAGGCTACTGCTGAAAACGCCAAAAAAGCGCTTGAAATGGGTGTTGATATGATTATGGTTACTGGAAATCCTGGCATAGGGGTTGGTAACGAGGTGATTATTTCTGCACTTAAGCAAATGAGTAGTGTTGTTGGAGATAAAATGATTTTAGGTGCAGGCAAAATGCATGCCAGTGGCATACTAAAAGAAGGGGCCAATTCTATCTTGACTGTTAAGGAAATTGAAATGTTTGTTGAAGCGGGAGCAGATATCATTTTGATGCCAGCAGCAGGAACTGTTCCAGGAATAGACTTAAATTGGGTGAAAGAAAGAGTTGATAAAGTACATTCACTAGGGAAACTATCAATAACTGCAGTTGGCACTAGCCAAGAAGGCACTGATAAAGACACAATCAAAGCCATAGCCCTATTGTCAAAGCAATCAGGAAGTGATATTCACCATTTGGGAGATTCAGGCATCTTAGGTATTGCATGGCCCGAGAATATCACAACATATAGCATTGTTGTAAGAGGAATAAGGCATACTTATCATAGAATGGCAGCAAGTGTAAATAGATAAAGAATACTCGTTTGAGTATTCTTTATGCTTCTGGAGCCACTGTTTTTCTTTCTTTTAACATTTTGTAAAATTTTGTGATTGGTTTTTTGAAAATAATAATAGCGATTCCCAATAGTAATAGTTTTGGTAAGGCATAGATGATATCAATGATTAGGTATTCAGCATCACTAACAAAACCACTGATAGAGCCTCTAAAAGCGTTTGCTATTTTTTGAGCAAATGATATTTGTGAATAAGTTTGTACTTCATAAATGACTATTGAGATAGTTGAATATGCGACATCAGCATCCATGGTGTTTTGGTAAGATTTAAGTTGATTTAATTCATACTCTACTTCGGAAAGCCTGGTTTCGATTTCAATGATATCTGATAAACCATTAGCTTGTTTTAATAGTTCTAACAGTCTTGAGTGTTGAGTTTCCAATGTTTGGATTTTCATCGCATTGTCATTGTAACTCTTAGTAATATTGTCTATATTACTAGAAATTCGCAACAAACTACCTGAACCATCACGAATACTTTGGATAAACTTATCAAAGTTCTGTGTTGGAATTCTTAAGACCATAGAAAACATTCTGCGATCATCATTTTGTTCTGAAAGTGTTTGAGTTAAACCCTCGTACTTTTCTAGAAGTTCATTTATTTCGTCTGATAGCTTTTTATAGTCAGTTGTTTCTAGTGTTATTTGGCTGGTGTATACTAGTTTTTCTCCTTGTGGA
>CADBLN010000137.1 GCA_902795525.1 uncultured Erysipelotrichaceae bacterium
TATCATTTCAATAATGTATCTTTGGAAAAAAGTGATTCAGTTAATTTTATTGTTGACCCTGATGATCCAAAAGGTATTATTCCATCCTTTATTTCTATTGATGGTTTAGGAGAAAACGTCGCAAATTCAATTGTTGAAGCTAGAAAAGAACATCCTTTCCTGTCAAAAGAAGACTTGCTAAAGAGGACCCAGGTCAATAATACTCAAATGGCCTTTATGGAAAGGCTTGGAGTTTTACGAGAACTAAGCGAAGAGGATCAATTATCATTGTTTGGCTAAAAAGAGTTGACAGCCATCTTACTTTTTAATACAATAACGTCGTAATTAAGGAGAGGGAAACCTCTCCTTAATTAATGACTTGGAGGAATATGGATTTAAAAGAATTGGAAAGAAAATGTCAGCCGATATTTGATGAGTTTGAAATAACGAAATCTGCATTTAAGTACATTGGAGGAAAGTCTCCAACTTTGGAAATAATGATAATGAAAAGTGATGGCTCAATGGATATGCTGACATGTGAACAGGTAAGTAGGAAAATCTCAGCACTTTTGGATGAGTTGGATTTTTCTAATCAAGCTTATAATCTTGATGTTTGCTCATTTGGAGCTGAGAGGGTTTTGGACTCATTAGATGAAATCAAGAGAGAGATTGGTAATTATATTCATATTGAGTTAAAAAATCCAAAAGAAGGATTAGATATATTTGAAGGAACTCTAAAAGATGTTGATAAAGAACAAATAACTGTTGAATATTTAATCAAAGGAAGGAGTAAAACAGCAATCGTTGATTACGATAATGTTAGAAATATAAGATTAGCTGTAAAAGTATAGTGAGGGAAAAATGAATATTAAAGATTTAGAAAGTGTTTTGATTGACATTACAGAAAACAGAATGATTTCTTATGATGTAGTAATGACTGCTATTACTGAAGGCTTGTCAAAGGCTAGCGCAAAGCATGTTGACAACATTTATCCTTTAAAAACTTCAAAGCCTGGCGAGAAGAAAGAAAACAAGGTTAAACGTGAAATTCAGGTTAGGGTTGATATTGCTGATAATGGTGATGTTAAACTATATCATCAAAGAACTGCCACTAATGAGGAAATAACTGATCCGGCTATTAATATTAGCGTTGCTGACGCTAAAAAAATTGATCCAAAGGCTAAAGAAGGAACAATTATTGAAGATGAATTAAAAATCGAAGAGTTTGGCAGAAATGCGGTCTTCCAAATGAAGAATATTATGCTTCAACAAATCAAAGAAGCTAATAAGCAGATGGTCTATAACGAATACATTGATAAGATTGATGATATGGTTGTGGGAACTGTTCAGACTGTTGAAGACAAATTTGCTTTGATTGATTTAGGAAAAACTATTGCCATAATGACAAAAGGTGAACAAATTCCTGGCGAACGCTATTATGATGGACAACGTTTAAAAGTTGTTATTAAGAGTGTTTCTAAAGATCCAAAAGCAGCTCAGGTAGTTGTTTCTAGAAGTAGCGCAAATCTAGTTAAAAGATTATTCGAGTCAAGTGTAACTGAGATTTACGATGGTACAGTTGAAATCAAAGCAATTGCTAGAGAAGCGAATGAAAGAACAAAGATGGCAGTTTATTCCAATAATGCTAATGTTGATCCAATTGGAGCTTGTATTGGTCCCCGTGGAGCTAGAGTATTAGCTGTAATTGAAGAGATAACTCAATCGGGAAATCCATTATCACATGAGAATATTGATATTTTTGAATGGAGCCCAAACTATGTTGAGTTTGTTAAAAATGCGATGAAGCCAGCAAATGTTATTGCTGTTTTCCCTCAAAATGAAGAAGATGATAGTCTCTTTGTGGTTGTAGATGATGATCAATTATCACTTGCAATTGGTAAAAGAGGTATCAATGCTAGATTAGCTGTCAGATTATTAAATCGTAAAATTGATATCAAAACAAGAAGTGAAATTGAGGCTGAAGGCATTGATTGGTTCAATGAATCTCTTGCCTTTGAAGCAAAACAAGAAGCACTTCGCAAACAAAAAGCAATTGAAGAATTAACAGCTCAACAAGAAGCTGCTGCAGCGGCTGAACAAGAGGAATCTGTTGTTGAACAAACAATAGAACCTGAAGTGGAACAAGAAGCATCTATTGATAATGAAGTAACTGAAGTCCAAGAACCAGTTGTTGTTGAAGAGCCAGAAGTTGTTGAGGAAGTTGTTAAACGTCGTAAAGCTAACTTAGAAAAAGCTAAAGCTAGCGAATATGTTTCTAAATATGAAGACTTAGCTGATGCTAAGAAATCAAACAAACAAGAAACAGTTTCAAAACGTAAGAAAGTTACGAAAGAAGACGAGGAAGACGCTGAACTCAAAAAGAAACTTGAAGAGTTGAAACAACAAGAGTATTCAATTAAACCTGAATATTCTGATGAGGAACTAGAAGAATTCAATAACGATGATGATGATCATTGGTATGATGATGATGTTGATTACGATGATTATGATGAATTCTATGACAATTAGAGGTCATTATGAAAAAAACTCCAATGAGAAAGTGCGTTGTTACCAATGAACGCTTTCCTAAAAATGAACTTATCAGAGTTGTAAAAACTCCTGAAGGAAACGTTGAAGTTGATACGAGCGGTAAAAAGAATGGTCGTGGGGCGTACCTGAAACTGAGTTTAGAAGTAATTGAAATGGCTCAAAAGAAAAAGGTCCTAGCTAAGGCTTTGGAAACTGAAATTCCAAATGAAGTATATGAAGAATTAAAAGATTTAATTGATTAAATGTAGAAAGGTGGTGCTGTTATGGCAAAAAAGAACAACCATAAGACTAAGAAGACAAATTTTAGCAATCCTAAAAAGACAACAGAGGTGACTGATTGCACTTATTTTGATGGCATCACCGTCAAAGAATTGGCAGAAAGAATGAATCTTTCTCCAGCCGATATTATTAAATTCTTGTTCTTGATGGATAAGATGGTTACGATTAATGCGACTTTAGATGATGAAACAGTCCAATTGATTGCAATGCAATATAATGTTGAAATCACTAAAGAAGAACGCGTTGATGAGTTCACTTTAGCAGATACCGAAGAGGACAGGGAAGAAGATTTACAGCTGCGTGCACCAATAGTCACAATAATGGGCCATGTTGACCATGGCAAAACTACATTGTTGGATAATATCAGAAAAACCCATGTCACTGAAGGTGAATTTGGTGGTATTACCCAACACATTGGTGCCTATCAAGTTGATGTAAAAGGTCAAAAGGTTACTTTCTTAGATACCCCAGGTCATGAAGCTTTCACTGCTATGAGGGCTAGGGGCGCAAAGATGACTGATATTGTTGTTATTGTAGTTGCGGCTGATGATGGTGTAATGCCTCAAACCAAAGAAGCTATAGACCATGCAAGGGCAGCTGAGGTTCCAATGATTGTTGCGGTCAACAAGATTGATAAAGCTAACGCAAATATTGATAAGGTTTACTCTGAACTTGCAGACTATAACTTAATGCCTGAAGAATGGGGAGGCAGCACAATGTTTTGTAAGCTTTCAGCAAAGAGTGGTCAAGGCATCGATGAATTATTAGAAATGATCCTCTTGCAAGCTGAAATCATGGAATTGAAAGCTAATCCTAACAAAAAGGCTACTGGTTCTGTAGTTGAAGCAAAATTGGATAAGGGCAGGGGCCCAGTTGTAACACTATTAGTACAAAACGGGACATTGAAGTCGGGTGATATTGTTGTTGTTGGAACCAGTTATGGTCATGTTAGAAAAATGACAGATGATAAAGGTATGGAGATTAGTTCTGCCAAACCTTCAACTCCTGTTGAAATTATTGGTCTTGATTCTGTTCCAGAAGCAGGGGATAATTTCAAAGCTTTTGATAATGAAAAGGCTGCTAAGAGAATTGCCGATCAAAGATCACAAGCGAAAGTCGAAAATGAGCGTAAGCAAACTGCGGCAATGTCAATGGATGATTTAGCTGAACAAATAAAGGAGGGAAATGTTCAAGAAGTTAACATTATCATTAAAGCAGACGTAACTGGTAGTGCTGAAGCTGTTAAGAGTTCAATGGAGAAGATTGAAATTGATGGTGTTAGAGCTCATGTAATTAGGGCAACAGCTGGAGCAATATCAGAGAGTGATATCATGCTAGCAAATGCTTCAAATGCAATTATATATGGGTTTAACGTAAGACCTACTAGTGCTGTTAAAAAAGCTGCAGAAGAAGCTGGAGTTTCAATTAGACTTCACAATATCATTTATAAGGCTTTAGAAGAGCTTGAACTAATGATGAAAGGAATGCTGGCTCCAGTATATGAAGAAGTTGTTACAGGTCAAGCAACTGTATTACAAACATTCAAAGTATCGAAAATTGGCACTATTGCTGGTTGTATGGTAGATGATGGTGTTATCAGAAGAACTAGCAGTGCAAGAGTTATTCGTGATGGTGTTGTTATCTATACAGGTGCTTTAGGTTCCTTGCAAAGGTTCAAGGATAACGTTAAAGAAGTCAATGCAGGCTATGAGTGTGGTTTAACTATTGAAAAGTTTAATGATATTAAAGAGGGAGATATCATTGAAGCTTTCGAAGATCAA
>CADBLN010000138.1 GCA_902795525.1 uncultured Erysipelotrichaceae bacterium
ATTTACTCGTTAATGGATCGCAACTTGATATTTGCGAATGACCCACAATATACAAAGCTGAATAATAATGCTAAGAAAATTTATTCTTATCAACAATGGCAATCTTATGGTTATATCGAATATGATAACTATGAGCAGTACATTGGTCGTTTGTTTACTTCAGGAGACATTTCAGAAGAAGATTATAACGCTGCTAAAAGATTAGGCAGAACAGCAGCTCAAGACAGCAAAACAACACAAAAATATTTAAAACAATTCTCTGAATTCTATGAGAGTAAAGGTTGGAAAATTACTAGACTAGACGCTATCTCATTTGGCGGCAATAGAATTGCTGCTGGTGGCGAACCTAGAGTCGTTGCAACTAGAGATATTCCATTAACAACACGTTTATGGAAATATTTCTCAGGACTAATAAAAATTGAAGATATTAATTATGCATCTAATATAACCGGGGAACGGGGTTTAACGTTTACAGCTCACGACCCATTATATAAAGGAAAGTTCGCACCTGCCATCATTGGTAATGGTACTGAACATAAATACTTATTATACTTTGATGAAACATTCCCATTTATTCATCAAAACATTGTAAAACTAAAATTAGGAACATCATATTCAGTTAAAAAGGGCATAGATGTATTTGATAACATGACTGCAAGACAAGGCTCTTATGTTATGAAAGAAGTAACATTCCCAACAGGTTTGACTGAAATGAGTGCGGATGACTTGCATACAGCAACATATATTGCGAATTCACAAAACGCAACCCCAATCAATAGAGCACGTTTCGTTGATGACTATACTAATGTAGATACATATAAAAATAGTATGTCAAAAGTTGGTTTCTCGTTTGTGATTGGCATTATCGCAACAATCATTGCTTATGCAATAGGCATTCCAGTAGGTGTGGTAATGGCTAGAAGAAAAGATGGCTTCTTAGATAAGCTGGGAACTATCTACATTATCTTTATCATTGCAGTTCCTTCACTTGCTTATATATTCTTGTTTAAAGCAGTAGGGGGAAGGCTAGGATTACCTACCACATTTATTACAGAAAGATTGACAACTTCGATGTATATCCTACCAATTATTTCATTATCATTACCATCAATAGCTGGTTTGATGAGGTGGATACGTCGTTATATGATAGATCAGATGAATTCAGATTATGTTAAGTTCGCAAGAAGCGGTGGCCTAACTGAAAATGAAATCTTCTCAAAACACATTTTAAAGAATGCTGCTATACCAATTATCCATGGTATTCCAGGATCAATATTAGGCTCAATAACAGGAGCTATTATCACAGAACGTGTATATGTAGTACCAGGTGCTGGTAACCTATTAACAACAGCTATTAATAGCTACGACA
Source organism: uncultured Erysipelotrichaceae bacterium (assembly GCA_902795525.1). Lineage (GTDB taxonomy): Bacteria > Bacillota_I > Bacilli_A > Erysipelotrichales > Erysipelotrichaceae > RUG521. The sequence continues at coordinate 1,370 of CADBLN010000138.1, forward strand.
ATGGTGTCATTGTTGGATTAACATTGTTCTATTCAATGTTATCAATCATCTCAATTATTTTGGGTGATATCTTGATGGCAACAGTTGACCCAAGAATTTCATACACAACTAAGAGTAGATAAGGAGGACAGTAAGATGACCAATGAACAAGTCAAAGAATTAGGCTTATCTAAAGAAGAATTATTTTCTTTCGTTGACCATGATGAACTAGAATCAGAAAAGATTACTGCGCCTCGTTATTCGTACTGGCAGTCAGTATTTCGTGTATTCTTTAGAAAGAAGATAAATATCATAATATTATCTTTACTATTTATTATCATAATGTTTGCGTATGTATATCCTATGATTTACAAATTTGATCCATATGCCAACTTAAACAATCCAACACTAAAGCACTTGAGTCCATCAAGAGCTATTGATGTGATGGGCTTTAATATTCATTCAATCTTAGGTACAGGAGCAAGTGGACAATCTACATTTGATGCCATTTGGAACGGCTCAAGAATTTCTATTTCACTGGCATTTGTTTGTGCTGCAATCAATATGACAATTGGTGTTATATTAGGAGCTGTTTGGGGATTCTCAAAGAAGGTTGATATCTTCATGATGGAAGTCTATAACATCTTAGGAAATGTTCCATACATCTTATTCATTTCTGTCATGGTTATGTTGTTTAGTTCCAGCTTCTGGACAATGGTTTTTGCCTTAACAATAACTGGATGGTTGGGCATTGCTTATTTTATTCGTACACAGGTTATCATCATTCGTGATAGAGAATACAATCTGGCAAGTAAATGTTTAGGAACTTCAACAATCAAAATAGCAATGAAGAATATCTTACCATTTATGACATCAATAATTGTTACATTGTTGGCTTCGGAGATTCCTTCATATATTTCTTATGAAGTATTCTTGTCATACATTGGTATGGGCTTAGCTGATATGTCATTAGGTAGATTAATATATGCTGCAGAAAGCTCAATGGTTACTCCAGGTTGGGAATTTGAATTCTGGAGTCCTGTAGCAATTTCGTCTATTATTACAGTTGTTCTATATATCGTTGGTCAGAACTTGGGTGATGCATCTGACCCTCGTACACACATGTAAGAGGTGATAGCTATGAATGAAAATAAAGTGCTATTATCCATAAAAGACTTAGAGGTTAAATTCAATGTTCGTGGCAGAGTTTTATCTGCAATTCGTGGAATATCTCTAGATATTTATGAAAATGAATCAATTGCAATTGTTGGTGAATCAGGTTCAGGTAAATCTGTATTTACAAAAACATTTGCAGGAATGTTAGACTCAAATGGCTTTATTAGTAATGGGAGTATCATTTTCCATGATCCTGAATTGGATGATACGGTTGTTTCTTACGATAATAAAGCTAGAAAGACAGTTGAAAAATGCTACAACAAATTAAATGAATATTCAAAACTTGAATTTGGCGCAAACGTTCAAAAACAAATTGAGGCTCTAGAAGCTGAAAAGGTTGCGAAAGGTTCAATTAGTGAGGAAGAAAAGTCTGAGTTAACTTCTAAGATTGAAGATACAACTCATGAGCTAACAGAGCTTCAAAACTATAAACAAACACTAGATGATAAAGAGCAAATCCATGAAACAAATGAAAAAATTAAAACCATGGAGGCTGAATTAAAGGCTTTATCAGAACAATTGAGAGAAAAAGAAAAGGCAGCTAAAGCTGCATTAGAAGCTGATACATCTTATTTATCTGATTTTAATAAAAGGATGGAAGAGCTGAAAGCAAAATACAAAGAAGCAACAAATCATGAGATTACTGATGAAGTTAAAGAAAGAAACATGTTGATTGCGAAAGAAATTATGCTTTCATGTGGGCGTTTTAGTTTTAGACATAGAACAAAATCAATTAATGGCTTATTAAATGAATTGAAGAACGCTATGATTGAAGGATACGATTTAAATGATGACGATGTAAAGAACGCTATCTTTGATAATGTTACCTTTAGAGTAAAGTATCTAGATGAAACAGAACAGCAATTACATGGTACGACAGTCATTAATCTAGCAAAGATTAAAAATGAAAAGGACTGGACCCAAATTAGAGGAAGAAAGATTGCTACTGTATTCCAAGATCCTATGACATCATTAAACCCAATTATCACAATTGGAAAACAAATATCTTCAATTATCATTAAGCATCAAAAGTGCTCTGAGGTAGAGGCTAGAAGAAAAGCCATAGAACTAATGAATAAAGTTGGCATTCCAAAGGCTGAAGAAAGATTTGATGACTATCCATTCCAATATTCTGGTGGAATGCGTCAAAGAATTGTTATTGCAATAGCTTTGAGCTGTCAGCCAAAGATTCTAATTTGTGATGAACCAACAACGGCATTGGATGTAACTATCCAAGCACAAATCTTGAAACTGATTAAAGACTTACAAAAAGAATTTAATTACACAATCGTCTTTATTACTCACGACTTAGGGGTTGTTGCTAACGTTGCTGACAGGGTTGCCGTTTTATATGCTGGCCAAATTATTGAATTGGGAACAGTTGAAGATGTCTTCTATGATCCTAGACATCCATATACTTGGGCATTATTATCATCACTGCCTCAATTAGCACAAAGAAATACAGAATTATACTCAATTACAGGTACACCACCATCACTATACAACAGCATAGTTGGTGATGCCTTTGCACCAAGAAATCCTTATTGTTTAAAGATAGATACAATTTTAGAACCTGAATTATTCCAGGTATCTGAAACACATTGGGCTAAAACATGGCTACTAGATGAGAGTGCCCCAAAAGTTGATAAACCAGAAATCATTAAAGATATTCATGAAAAACTCATTAAGGCATTCAATATACAGGAGAGTTAGATATGGCTAAGAAAGAAAAAATACAACAACAAGCAACGGCCAAGACTTTACCTGAACATGGCCCAATTGCTGAAAATGGCAAAGAAATATTGCTGTCTTTAAAAAATGTAGACATTACTTTTGGTAAAGGTGAGACAGCTGTTGAAGCTGTTAGGAATGCTTCCTTTGATATTTACAAGGGAGAAACTTTCTCACTGGTTGGTGAATCTGGTAGTGGTAAAACTACCATAGGTCGTGCCGTTATTCGTGTTAATGAATTATCCGGTGGAGAGATTGATTATAAAGGTGTTAGGATTTCTGGCAAGATTCCTAAAGAATTAGACCGGGAAGTTATTAGAAATATTCAAATGGTCTTCCAAGATCCTGCAGCTTCTTTAAATGAAAGAGCTACAGTTGACTATATTATTTCTGAGGGCTTGTACAACTTTAAATTGTTTAAAGACGAGGCTGATAGAGTTAGAAAAGTTGAAGAAATGATCAATGCGGTAGGGTTGCTACCAGAACATTTGACACGTTATCCTCACGAGTTCTCAGGTGGACAACGTCAAAGAATTGGTTTGGCTCGTGCAATGGTTATGGAACCAGAATTGGTAGTTGCAGATGAACCAATTAGTGCATTGGATGTATCTATCCGTGCGCAGATCTTAAACTTGTTGAGAAAATTCCAACAAGAAAAAGGTTTAACATATTTATTTATTGCCCATGACTTGTCAATTGTTAGATTTATTTCTGACCGAATTGCAGTTATTTACAAGGGTGATATTGTTGAAATTGCTGAGTCCGATGAATTGTTTAATTTCCCATTACATCCTTATACTCACTCACTAATTTCAGCAATTCCTATTCCAGATCCAAAATTGGAAAAGAATAAAGTGTTATTTACTTACAATCCTGCAGTTCATGATTATTCAGTTGATAAACCTGAATTAGTGGATATTGGACACAATCACTTTGTTTATGGTAATAAGGAAGAAATTGAAAGATATAAAGCAATTAGAGAAAAGAACGAACCAATTAAGACTATTAATGTTGTAACTTCTAGAGAAATAAAAGAAGAAGAGAGAATTAATACAGCAATTACTGAAGCAGAATTAGCGTTCTTAAAGAGACCTGTAAAAGATACTGGTAGTAATTGGTTTATTGTATTAGGTTTCTTATTGCCAATTATCGCATATATTGCAAGCATTATTTACCTAAAGAAAGAATATGCATTCAATGCAAGAGCTTTACGCAAAGGAGCTTTGATTGGCTTGATAGTTAGAGCAATTATTTTAGTATTCTTTGCGTTGGCATTACTGTTAGTGGTGATTTAACATGAAACGTACTTCTCGTAACAATATAACTAATTTAAAACCTGTTGAGAAAGTCGAACTTGATGAAAGCAATGTCAAGCGTAGACTTATATTAACTGTGTTAGCTTTAGCTGTTGCGGGAGTTGCTATAGGATATGGTATATCAACACTTACAAGTAGTTCAAAAGGTTGGAATACGATCGAAGTAAACTCGTCAGCACAGCTTAACAGTGGAAGCGAGTTTACTTTTTCTTATTATTTGGGAAAAAACGGTTCACCAACTGCAGAAAGAAAAGCTTTAAGCTTGCTTTATACAGAGGCTTGTGAGCAAGCTTATGCAGACTTTGATGACTATAACATATATGAAGGAATCAACAACATTAGATATATTAATGAGCACCCCAACCAAAAAATTCAAGTAAGTGACTATCTGTATGCCTCTTTATCTAAGATGGTAGGAAAGGGTGGAAGATATCTATATCTAGGACCTTTATATGAGATTTATTGCAACGTGCTATATACCGATAATGATACTTCAGCTGAATTGTATGATGTTTGTTATAGTGAAGAATATAGGGACTTTGCTCAGCAATTACTTTCATATATAAACAATTCTGAAAATGTGGAATTAGAACTTCTAGGCAATAATACAATTAGTTTAAATATTTCTCAGGAGTATTATGATTATTGCAAGGCGAATGGTGTTAAAAGCTTGATTAGCTTCAGTTGGTTAAGAAATGCCTTTATAATCGATTTTCTTGCCGGAAAAATTATGAGTGCAGGTTATAATAACGGCAATTTAGCTAGCTGTGATGGTTATGCGATTAATTTTGGTGGCCAGGAAACTATTTTCAATTTATTTGATTGGTCTTCTAATAATATATTTCAAGCCGGAAGTATGGCTATAAAGGAGAAAGAAAATATTATAAACTTAAAGAGTTTTCCACTAACTCAGGAAGATAATGATTATTATATTTATCAGGATGGGATAATTAGAACAGCCCATATTTCAAATGATGATATCTATAATATTGATAGACATCCTGAAAGCTTAATTGCTTATTCTAAAGATGTTGCTTGTGCAGATATTGTTTTAGAAATTATGGCTGATTATTTAAATAAAGACTTTAATTATTCAGATTTTGGTAAATATGTATCTAAAGGCATCCAATCAATTTATATAAAAGATAAGATGATATCCTTTACAGAGAAAGGACAAGTCATTGATTACGATAAGGATAATTACACTATAGAACATTTTGAATAACAACTCCTAATTGTTGGAGTTGTTTTATTTTATCTACTAATTTATAAGAATTTGGTTAATTCATAGCTTGAAGATGTGTCCCATTTTTGTGAAATGAGTGACAGGAAAATAGGCTTTTCTATAAAACTCTATACATCCACATGCTGGTTTAAGCAGCTGGTATTGATCGAGGGGGTTCTAAATTATCCGGAAAGCTTGAAAAATTTTTGTGAAATTTGTGAAATATGAATCATTGGCATTGATTTTAATTGATAGAAAATCTATAATATTTTTGAAAAGGTTGGAAATCCAACTAATCAATAATTTTTGAGGATTGACATGAATAATCAGAATAATTTTTTGATGAATATTTCTGTACTTTATCGCTTTACGCAAAAGTACTTCGACAAACATTTGACTCCATATGGAATAGGTTCTGGTCAAATGATTTTTTTACTTTTGATAAATGAGCATGAAGGCATTTCGATGCAACAGCTTACCTCACTAGGAGATTTTGATAAAGGAACAACTACAAAAAGTATTCAAAAACTTGCTGAAGAGGGCTATATCGAAATAAAAAGTGCGGAAGAGGACAAACGTGTCAAAAGATTATACACTACTAAAAAAACAGGTGAGATTATTAATGAACTATATCAAGTAAGAAATGAATTAACCAATCAACTTACTGTTGGAATGAATAATGAGGAAGTTGAGGAACAACTTAAATTTCTTCAATTAATCACTAATAATGCCAGGGCAGCAGAACCTGAGGAGAATTATTCACAGGTTAGAATTGCTGGAATACAGAAACTAACCTTGCTTGATTTTCCAGGCCAGGTAGCCTGTACAATCTTTACAGCAGGTTGCAATATGAAGTGCCCATTCTGTCATAATAGGGATTTGGTTTTTATACCGGAAAACTTTGAGTTTATTAACCCGGAGGATATTATTGATCTCTTAAAGAAAAGGCAAGGTATACTCGATGGTGTAGCTATCACCGGCGGGGAACCATTGCTCCAGGCAGGACTTAAAGATTTTATCCAAAACATTAAGGATCTGGGCTTTAAAGTTAAACTAGACACAAATGGTATGTTCCCAGAAAAATTGAAGGACATTGTGGAATCGGGACTGATTGATTATGTTGCTATGGACATCAAAAATGTTCCTGAAAAGTACGCAACAACAATTGGTCTTCCAGACAGTAACTTCAAACTAAATTCAATTCAACAATCAATGGAGTATCTATTGTCTAATGCCATTGATTATGAATTTAGAACTACAGTAGTCAAAGAGCTTCATACGATTGAAGACTTGAAAGAGATTGCCAAGATGCTTAAGGGGGCAAAGCATTACTATCTACAACAGTTTATTGATAGTGGTAGATGTATAGAGGAAGGGTTCACAGCTTACTCTAAGGACGAAATGAAAGAAATCTGTGAAGAATTAAAAACAATTTTACCAGTTACAGAATTAAGAGGAATTAATTAGAAAGGAAGTAATTATGTATCAAGTAGTAAAAAGAGACGGCGATGTAGTAGAATTTAACATTAGTAAGATTTCAACAGCTTTACAAAAGGCTTTTGAAGCGACAGGGAGAGAATCTCATCCATCAGTAATTGACATGTTAGCTTTAAAGGTAACTAGTGATTTTGAACCAAAAGTTAAAGATGGCAAGATTGGGGTTGAAGATATTCAAGATAGCGCAGAAGCTGTTTTGATTCAAGCAGGATATAATGATGTAGCTAAGAATTATATCTTATATCGTAAACAACGTGAAAAAATCAGAAACATGAATGCTACAATGCTAGACTACAAAGAACTAGTAAATAGCTATGTAAAGGCTTTGGACTGGCGTGTAAAAGAAAACTCAACAGTTACTTATTCTGTTGGTGGTTTGATTCTGAGCAATAGTGGTGCTATTACCGCTAACTATTGGTTAAGTGAGATTTATGATCAAGAAATCGCAAATGCTCATAGAAATGGTGATGTTCATATTCATGACTTAAGCATGTTAACTGGTTATTGTGCCGGTTGGTCACTAAAACAACTTATCCAAGAAGGCCTTGGCGGTGTTGTAGGTAAGATAACCAGTGCTCCAGCAGCACATTTATCAACATTGTGTAATCAAATGGTTAACTTCCTAGGTATTATGCAAAATGAATGGGCTGGTGCTCAGGCATTCTCAAGCTTTGATACATATTTGGCACCATTTGTTAAAGTGGATAATTTATC
>CADBLN010000139.1 GCA_902795525.1 uncultured Erysipelotrichaceae bacterium
ATGATTGATATACTAATATTCCTAATGGCAAAATAACAACCAAACCTAAGAATAAAGTGAAGAATATGGTTGCAGGAATTCTCCATTTGCCAAGTTTCATTAGATTGCTTCTATTGCCTTTACCACCAATAGTGGCATATGACTTTCTAGAACCAATTAACTTTTGATTTATAAAAATGTTAATACATGCCAAGATAATCAAACAAATACTAATACAGAAAGCCAAACTTCTCTCTGATGTCATCTTCGCATATAAAGAAGTAGATATCGTATAGTAATTAACTTTCAAGCCCAAAAATGATGGAACACCAAAAGTTCCCATTGTCTTTGAGAAAGTTAGAATTACTGAAGAAAGAATTGCTGGAAGAACTAAAGGCAAAGTGATTTTACTAAGTATTTGTCTTTTATTTGCCCCAATGATTTCTCCCATTTCCTCTACTTCACTGTTTATTGAATTCAATGCAGCCGAAACCAATAGATAGGAATAAGCATAGTAGTGTATTGATAAAACAATAATGATTGCTACTGGCCCATACGCCAACCAGTCCGGCGACCTTATTCCCAAATAACCAAGTAAGCCCTTAGCTCCACCAATAGTGTCATTTCTAAAGACTGTTAACCAGGCAATTGCTTTTGCCCAGCTTGGCAGCATATAAGGAATGATTGTTGCTAAAGAAAAAAACTTCTTTAAAGGTAAATCTGTTCTTACAATTAACCATGCCATAATTGCTCCTAAAGACACTGAAATCACAGTTGTACAAACCGCAATAACTAGTGAATTACCCAATGGTTTCCAAAACAGATTTCTAGCAACATCACTAAATAAAAGTCTATTCCAATAATAGAGGGTAAACATACCTACATTACCACCATCAACTCTACGAAGGTCTGCTTTTGCCAAAGTAAAAGTGGTTGTAATCATTTCAATTAATGGAACGACTATTAAATACGCCAAAAATATTACTGATAGAATTACCAAAATATTGTATGGCTTTGTAAAAATATTATGTATTTGATTTTTTACTTTTCTCTTGCGAGAAAAAGTAGGCGTCTGTAATGTTTCCGACATAACGTTAGCACCTTTCGATAAACAAATTCTACCACAAGGACACTTTTAGTTCTACCCAAACCGACATAAAAAAGAGTGTTATTTTCTGAACTGAACCCCTCCATTAGGTTGTCCAAATAATTGGGGTCAGTTCAGAATGCACTTAGAGGTAAGGATTATATTTGATTTCATGTTCTACTGTTGTAATTGACTCGTGTCCTGGATAAACAATCATGTCACCAGGTAATTGATAGACAACTCTTAAAGACTGTTTTAACTGGCTTAAACTACCGGAGTATAAATCAGTTCTACCTACCGATTCATAAAACAAAGTGTCACCACTAAATAATTTATCATCAATTTTAAACATAACTGACCCACTAGAATGACCTGGAGTGAAATATATGTTTATTTCAAAACTCCCAATCTTAAGATAATCACTTTCAAACCATCTAATCGGAGAGTTTACGACAGAACTCTCTCCATAAAAGCCCCTTAAAATATCACTTTTAAACAAAGGTTCATCGTTTTTGCATCCATAAATAGGACACCCATACTCTTTATATAATTCATCAACTGCTCCTGTGTGGTCAAAATGACCATGCGTAAGAAGAATGGCCACAACTTTTCGATCCCCTATTTGTCTAATAATACTTCGTGGTGATGCACCTGGATCAATTATTAAACACTCATCATCATTGAATAGTAGGTAACAATTTGTTTGGTAATTTCCGACAACTATAGTTTTTACTTCCATATACAAAAAAAGCCATTCTTATGGCTTATTTTTTCTCCTTATGAATAGTCATTTTATTGCAACGAGGGCAATACTTTTTAACTTCCATTTTTTCAGGATGTTTTCTTTTATTACGTGAGCCTAAGTAGTTTTCTTCGCCACATTCGCTGCATTTGAATATCAGACTTTCTCTTGAGCTAGCCATATACTTCCCTCCATTTTTTACGCTTGAATATAATAACATAAATAAATGTAAAAAAACAATACTTTTGTTATAATTTAATCAAGGAGTCGGGCAAATGAATACTAGAGAACAAACCAGACAGATTAAAGTAGGCAATTTATTACTTGGAGGTCAAAATAAAGTATTAATTCAATCTATGACCAACACTAAAACGAAAGATGTTAACGCTACTGTTAAACAAATATTGGACTTAGAAAAAGTTGGTTGCCAGATTATCAGGGTTGCAGTTTTAGACAAGGAAGATGCTGAAGCAATCAAAGAAATAAAAAGACATATTCATATTCCACTTGTTGCTGACATTCACTTTGACTACCAATTAGCTTTAATTTGTATTGAAAATGGTGTTGACAAAATTAGAATAAATCCTGGCAATATCGGCAAAAGAGAAAATGTCGAAGCTGTAGTCAATGCTTGTAAAAAGCATCAAATACCTATTAGGATTGGTATCAATAGCGGCTCAATCGAACCGCAGTTAATAAGTAAGTATGGTAAATGTTGTGCTGAAGCAATGATAGAAAGCGCTCAGAAACACATTGATATCTTAGAAGAACTTGGCTTCTATGATATTTGTTTATCATTTAAGGCCTCAAGTGTTCCACTAACAATAGAAGCTTATCAATTAGCAAGTGAAAAATGGAACTACCCTCTACACTTGGGTGTCACTGAAGCAGGAACAAAGAGCTACAGTCTAATCAAATCGTCAGCAGCCTTGGGGCATCTATTATACCTAGGTATTGGTGATACAATCAGGATTTCTATCAGTGATACTTGTGAGGAAGAAATTAAAGCAGCTAAAAAACTACTGAAATCTTTTGATTTAATAGAAAATGTTCCAGATTTGGTGAGTTGTCCAACTTGTGGACGTTTACAATATGACTGCTTAAAAGTTGCTAACGAAATTGAACCATTCCTTGAAGAGATCCAAGCTAACATAAAAGTTGCGATTATGGGTTGCCCAGTCAACGGCCCTGGAGAAGCTAAAGATGCAGATATAGGTATTGCCGGCGGAAAAGAAGAAGGACTTTTGTTTAAAAATGGAAAAGTAGTTAA
>CADBLN010000140.1 GCA_902795525.1 uncultured Erysipelotrichaceae bacterium
TCAAAAACGAGCTGCCTATGACCAGTATGGATTTGCTGGAATTGACCCACAACAAGGCTTTGGCGGCTTCGATGGTTTTAGCAATTTTTCATCTGCTAGTGGTTTTGGCTTTGAAGATATTTTTGATTCATTTTTTGGTGGTGGCGCAAGAGGTTATAACTCCTCTCGTAGAAGCGGACCTCGCAAAGGTGCTGACCGCTTAATGACTTTAAGAATTAACTTTATGGATGCAATAAATGGATTGACAGAGACATTGAATTTGGATGTTGAAGAACAATGCCCTGAATGTTTGGGCAGTGGTGCTCGTAGCAAAGATGATATTAAAGTATGTAACACATGCCACGGTAGTGGTAGGGTGATACGTCAGCAACAAACCATGTTTGGAATGATGCAAACGGAAACAGCATGTCCAGATTGCCAAGGAACAGGTAAGAAAATTGAGCATAGCTGTCATCGTTGTAAAGGAAAAGGCTATGTTAAGAAAAAAGTTGAAGTTGAAGTCAACATTCCTGCTGGTATCCAAACAGGTCAACAATTAAGAATTCAAGGAAAAGGTGACCGTGGGATTGATGGAGGACCAAATGGAGATTTATACATCGAGATAATTGTTAGTGAAGATAAGCACTTTGTCAGAGATGGAAAAAATATTCTTATTACCATTCCTATTAGTGCAATTGATGCAACTTTAGGATGTAAGGTTGATGTTCCTACAGTCTATGGTGATGTCGAATTGACAATACCTGCAGGAACACAACCAAATCAAAAGTTTAGGCTAAGAGGAAAAGGTGTAAAAGACACTAAGGGTGGTAGTGCTGGAGATCAATATGTTGAAGTTGAGATTGTTATTCCATCAACATTGAATAAAGAAGAAAAGGAACACTATGAGAAATTGAAGAACTTAGAAAAGAAATCTAAGAAATCAGTATTTAGCCGTTTTAAGGACACATTTAAGTAACATTTTGTTACTTTTCTTAAAAGAAATAATTGGCACTCTTAACGATAAAGTGCTAGAAATGGAGGTAATTAATGGATTTTAATTCTTTTTCAGATAGTTTACAGAAAGTGGTGATGAAAGCCAGCGAATTAGCGACAACTTCTCATCATGCTGAAATAACTACAGTTCACATTTTAACTGAAATATTAAACACGGACACCATAGATGGCTTGATTAAAAGACTTGGGATTGACAAACAACAAGCTCAGGAAATTGTTGCAGAACACATGAAGAATATTAGTGTTGTCGATTACACTCCACAACCTATATTCAACCGTAAAGTAACAGAATCTTTCTCCAATGCCTTGATTTGGGCTAAAGAGAATGATGAAAAGTATTTAACTGTTGCGACTGTGTTTATTCAACTGCTATTCAACAAATCATCAGTAAGTAATCATTTAGTTAAAGATTTTAACTTAAACAAAGATGAATGTATTAAACAAGAATTATTGAGAAGAGGTGGTAAGAAAATGACAGAAGCCACAAGTGAAAACAATTTAGAAGCTTTAGAAAAATACGGACATGATTTGGTACAAGATGTTATAAATGGTAAGATTGATCCAGTTATTGGCCGTGATGAAGAAATTAGGAGAGTTATTGAGATTCTTTCTCGTAAAACAAAAAACAATCCTGTTTTAATTGGTGAGCCAGGTGTTGGTAAAACAGCTGTTGTTGAAGGATTGGCTTGGCGTATTATGAAGAAAGATGTTCCTTTAAATCTAAAAAATAAAAGAATAATCGAACTAGATATGGGTGCATTGATTGCAGGTGCAAAATATCGTGGTGAATATGAAGAGAGATTAAAAGCAGTTTTAGATGAAATCAATAAAGCAAATGGGGAAATCATCTTGTTTATTGATGAGATTCATAACTTGGTTGGTGCAGGAAAAACTGAAGGCAGTATGGATGCAGCTAATCTTTTAAAGCCAATGCTGGCAAGAGGTGAATTAAAGTGTATCGGTGCCACTACTTACAATGAGTATCGTAAGTATTTTGAAACGGATAAGGCTTTGGAAAGAAGATTCCAAAAAGTTCAAATTGATGAACCAAGCGTTGAAGATACCATATCCATTCTGAGAGGGCTTAAGGATCGTTTTGAAGCACATCATGGTGTTCAGATTAAAGATGAAGCAATCATTGCAGCGGCAACTCTATCAAACAGGTATATTTCTGATAGATTTTTACCAGATAAGGCAATAGATTTAATTGATGAAGCTTGTGCTTCCATTAGAGTAGAAATGGATTCAATGCCATATGAACTTGATGAATTAAATCGTAAGATTATGCAGTTAGAAATTGAAGAAAAAGCTTTACAGAAAGAAGAAGATCAGAAGAGCCGTGAAAGACTTGTTGAGATTCGTGATGAAGCAAATAACCTGAAACAACAACGTACAGTTTTGCATAGTAAATGGGAAGATGAAAAGATAAGCTTAGAGAATTCAAAGAAGAATAGAGAATTGCTTGAAAAAGCAAAACTAGATTTGGAACAAGCTCAAAATGAAGCTAGATACGAAGAAGCGGCAAAACTACAATATGAAACAATTCCAGCGTTGGAGAAACAAATTAAAGAAAGCAAAGAAACCAATAAGGAAGATGCTTTAATTCAAGAAACAGTTGATGAAGAGTTAGTTGCTAAAGTGGTTGCACGATGGACTGGAATTGAAGTCAATAAGTTGTTAGCTACACAAAGACAAAAGATTTTAGGACTTAAAGATTGTCTAAGCCAAAGAGTAATGGGACAAGATGAGGCAATTCAGCTTGTATCAAATGCAGTTTTAAGAAGTAAGGCACACATTCAAGATGCTAACAGGCCTATTGGTTCGTTCTTGTTTTTAGGACCAACAGGTGTTGGTAAAACGGAAGTAGCAAAGGCTTTAGCTGAGCAATTGTTTGATGATGAGAATAAGATAGTACGTATTGATATGAGTGAATATATGGAAAAATTTAGCGTATCAAGATTAATTGGTGCTCCTCCAGGATATGTTGGTTATGACGAAGGAGGTCAATTAACTGAGGCAGTTAGAAGAAAACCATACTCAATCGTATTACTGGATGAAATTGAAAAAGCTCATCCAGATGTGTTTAACATCCTATTGCAAATTCTTGATGATGGAAGAATAACTGATTCAAAAGGTGTAACTGTTGATTTTAAAAACACCATTGTTATTATGACAAGTAATCTTGGCTCACAATATGCTTTTGAAGAAAACCAAGATAAAAAACGTAATGAATACATGGCTTTAGTAAAAACTTCATTTAAGCCTGAATTTGTAAACAGAATTGATGATATTATTATCTTTAATCCATTAACTGATAAGGTTGTAGGTAAGATAGTCGACAAATTCATTGGTCAACTCGCAGCCAGATTGCAAGAACAACATATTCGTATTGAATCATCCAATGCTGCAAAAGCTAAGATAATTGAAGAGGGCAGCGATGTGGCTTATGGAGCTAGGCCGTTAAAACGTTATATTCAGCAAAACATAGAAACTTTATTGGCTTATAAGATTTTAGAGGATAATATCATTACTGAAAGTACTTTAATAATTGATTATCAAGATAATGATTTCATCATAAGAGAAAAACAACACCAAAGTGGATTAATGGCTTAATCCACTTTTTTATTTCATTAGAAAGAAAATTGTAGATTTGTTAATATTTGGTTAGGAGGTTAACTAATGGATTATAGAGTAGAAAAATACAATATTTTTGAGATGTTCTCAAAGCAAAAGGCTCTAGCTACAGCAGGTAATATTGATGATTATAACTGCTGTACAATCAGTTGGGGGAGTCTAGGTAATATATGGGGCAAAGGAACAAATATAGTAACTATCTATATCAACCCTGATCGTTACACATGGAAGTATTGTATGGAAAAAGAATATTTTACAGTTTGTTTCTTTCCTGGCAAATATAAGGAGGATTTGCAAATTTTGGGAACAAAATCTGGTAAAGATGGGGACAAGATTGCCTTGACAAAATTGCATCCAGTAGATTTAAAAACAGGTGTTGGTTATCGCGAGGCTGAATTAACTTTTGTGTGCAAAAAATTATACCAGGGTGAGTTTTCAAGAGATGGTTTAGATGAAAAAATTAATAATGGAATTTATAAAGAGTGGAATCCCCACTACATGTTTGTTGGCGAAATAATAGATGTAATTAGAGGAAAAAAAGATGAAGGAAATATTTAAAAGACCGAGTATTAGAGAGTTTACAAGCCAAAAGGTAGAGAAAGAGAAGATTGAGAAAATATTGCGTGCTGCAATGCAAGCACCAAGTGGTGGTAATCAACAGCCTTGGGAATTCTTGATAATTGATGATCCCGAGATTATTGCAAAACTGCCAACCATTTCTCGTCCTGCTGCACCTTCAGGTAGAGCACCACTAGATATCATAATGTTGGCTAACAGTGAAAGAATTAAGCATGAAGGTCTATGGACGCATGATTTAGGAGCATGTTGTGAAAATGTTTTACTTGAAGCAACCCACTTGGGATTAGGGTCAGTATGGATGTCAATTGAACCAAATGAAGAAAGAATTGAAAAGTGTCGCGAAATGTTTAATTTACCAGAAAATATTAAACCTTTTGCTATTATTGCTATTGGATATCCAAATGAAACAAAAGAGCCTGTGAATCGTTATGATGAAACACGTATTCACTACAATAAATTCTGAATTAACACTTAACTTTATATCGTCTTCTTATTATAATAAGTGGTAAGAGGATTAGTTTTATGCAATTACCACAGGACTACAGTAGCTCTTTAGATTTATTAGAAACAGAGATAGCCATTAAGCTTGTTAAGGATACTTTTGAAAGGCAGCTTGCTAAACGTTTAAGCTTGACTAGAGTATCAGCACCTTTGATGGTAAAAACAACTTCTGGTTTAAATGACAACCTAAACGGACACGAAAGACCGGTTAGTTTTGATGTACCTGCCCTTGGTGGGGAGTATTTAGAGATAGTTCATTCACTTGCAAAGTGGAAAAGAATGGCTTTGAAACAATATGGTTTACACCGTTTCAAAGGCATTTACACTGATATGAATGCCATCAGAAGAGATGAGCAACTAGATAATCTTCATTCAATTTATGTTGACCAATGGGATTGGGAAAAAGTTATTGAAGAAGAGGATAGAACAATAGAGTTTTTAAAAGGAACCATAGACCGCATTATGCAGGCTATCATAGATACAGAAAATGTCATTAGGGAGAGCTATCCTAAGTTAGATATAATAGTGAAAGAACCTAACTGCTATTTCATCACCA
>CADBLN010000141.1 GCA_902795525.1 uncultured Erysipelotrichaceae bacterium
TACAAAGCAACTCCACAGACCAAAGGGACTTTTGCACATCAAGGCGTGAATGAAAAGAAAGGGAGTACTCGAAAGAGTGATATTATGTCACTCCCTGTATATTGTGACGAGTTAGGTATATCTGGCATAATTGATATCTATAAACAAGACAAGCATCTGTTGGTTGAGCGTAAGAATAATCTAAAACACATCTTCCGTGGCCAAATCTATCAACTTTGGGGACAATACTTCTGTTTGACAGAAATGGGATATGAAGTTGAGCAGCTTGCTTTCTATGAAATTTCGACAAATAAGATGATTTCTGTTGAATTACCAGGAGAAACAGGAAAACAAGAATTATGTAACTTCATTGAGAAATTCAAGAATTACGCTCCCGATTCTTGCATAATACACATTAACTCAAACAAATGCTCACACTGTATTTATAGCAACTTGTGTGATAAAACAGACACAGCCAATGTTTACACTTAAAGACATAGAAATGCGTACCATTTTCGTGATAAATTGTACAGAACGCCATCGTTGTTTACGTGTTAGTACAGGAGAGCTACTCTTGGAAGAGGAAAATGAAGATAAGAAAACCACACTAACAAAGTTTCCCTTTCAGAAAATCCTTGCCCTATTTATAGTCGGGCATATTACTGTAACAACACCGTTGATTGACAAATGCAAGCAATATGGCGTTGCACTTGTAGTATTGAAGACAAATCTTCGACCTGTATTCTTCTGGGCAAATTCAGCAGAGGCAAACTATCTACTTAGAAAACGACAGTTTGAACTCGAACCTGATGATATCACTATAGCAAGAATTCTCATACTTAATAAGATACAAAATCAAATTGCAATTCTTATTCGTACACGTAAAAGAACTGACCGCATAACCACTGCTGTAAGTAATTGTGAAGCCATATTAGATACACTACCAGATGTTAGCAACTACAATCAACTTATGGGATTAGAAGGACAAGCGGCAAAGTTCTTCTTCTCTGCCTACTTTCAAGACTATAATTGGGTTGCTAGGCACCCACGCACAAAATGCGATGAATTAAATATAACATTGGACATCGGTTACACTATGCTATTTAACTTTGTTGAGTGTTTTGTCCGAATGTTCGGTTTTGACCTTTATGTTGGTGTTTATCACAGATTGTGGTTCAAACGTAAATCACTTGTCTGTGATTTAATAGAACCCTTTCGTTGTATTATAGATCATGCTACCTTGCTTGCTTTCAACCGTAAACAGTTTTCTTTTAACCATTTTGAGAAAGTAAAACATGAGTATAGGTTGAAGCGAGAATACACTTCATTATATTATAATGTTTTCCTCAACGAACTGGTTGTCCACAAATCAGATGTATTCCAATATATACAAAAATATTATCGTTGTTTTATGGGTCGTAAGTCGGTAACTGAATATCCTTATTTTAATTTCTAATGATAATTGTAAGTTATGACATAAAAGATGACAAAGTACGTAATGCTTTTGCTAAGCTGTTGCAAAAGCAAGGAGCCATACGACTTCAATTTTCCGTTTATGAAGTACACAACACCAAAAGGATCATTGAAAATCTAAAAATAACCATAAAAAATTTTTCAAAACACTTTACTCCTGCAGACAGTGTTATTCTTTTTGATATAGATTCTTCTCATCTAATAAAATTTGGCAATGCCATACATAGAGATAAAGACATCGTTTTCTTCTAACAACAGACCTATGTCTCTATTTTACACCGACTATAACTCTATCACATTAACAACCAACAACTTAAAGCGACATGAAAAAACATCACTCTACCCAGGGGGAGGTTTTTTAATTAATTTTTAGTTATGCAAAAGTTCTTAATGTCAGCATTTTTATATACCTTTGCCACAAACAAGAGGCTATGAAGCCAATTTAATTTCTACTATTGTAGATCCGTCTGGCTCTTCGTGTCCATGCGCCGGGCTATGAAGCCAATTTAATTTCTACTATTGTAGATTGTAACACGTTTGTTTGTTACTGTTTGAGGGCTATGAAGCCAATTTAATTTCTACTATTGTAGATGGAACGAGGGCGAGGAGGTAGCGGAGGGGGCTATGAAGCCAATTTAATTTCTACTATTGTAGATTTTACAGATAAATAATGGAAGTTATGGAGGCTATGAAGCCAATTTAATTTCTACTATTGTAGATTTCA
>CADBLN010000142.1 GCA_902795525.1 uncultured Erysipelotrichaceae bacterium
CGCTATGTTGTTTTCTTTAATGTAGCCCATCATATCATCATTACTCATGCTTTCAGTTGATACTTCACCATTTGTAACAGATTCAATTAATTGGTCAACTCTATATCTAGTCTTACAATTCTTACAGTCAATTAGTGGATCTGAAAAATTCGCAAGGTGTCCTGTTGCTACCCAGACTTCAGGATTCATCAAGATTGCGGATTGAATTCCGACATTGTTTGGGTCTTCTTGAATAAACTTCTTCCACCAAGCTAATTTTATATTTTTCTTTAGATTCACTCCTAAAGGACCAAAGTCCCATGTGTTTGATAAGCCACCATAAATTTCTGAGCCCTGAAAGACAAAGCCTGATGTCTTTAGATGGCTGACAATTTGTTCAAAAGTATACTTAGCCATTACTTTTTCCTCCTTGCTAGCACAATAAGTACCATTCAACTTTTTAAAAGTCAAGTTGATTCATGAAAATTTTGTAAATTTCTATAACTTCTTAGATTTATACCACTATGAGCAATAAAAAAATCTAACAATGGCTTGCTCAAGTCATATGTATTTAAACCAAGATTAAGTATTTTATCTAAAACATCAAAATTTGCTTTATTAATGATTCTAAACTTCTTTAAGAATTCTGCATCATATTTTTGGTAATGACTTTGGCTATTACAGTTGTGACATAAAAAACCACCATCATTAATTGAAATAGTTTCAATATTTGTGGTTTCCCCACAGCTAACGCAACTATCTACTTCGGGATTGATGCCAAACATTAACAGTATTCGAACCACAAACAAGTCAAAAACAGTATAAGCCTCAGTTGTATTTTCCAATAACTGTAACGTTTGAAGCAACAATTCGTAAAGACTGTCTTCTTCCATGTTATTCGCTATTTCCAAAATGATGCTTGCGAGCATTAACTTTTCATAATCTTGTTTGATGTTATAAAACTCGTTAATCAATGTGGCTGATTTTAATAGTTGCATTTTTGTTTCACGATAATCAAAAGAGAATTCACTTAAATCAAACAATTGGCAAGCATAAGCATTTTTACTATTTATTTTCTTTAAACCTCTACCATAAAAGGAAATTTTGCCATATTCAGCCGTAATTACTTGAATTATCTTGTCATTCTCTTTAATGTCTATTTCACTTAAAACTATTCCCTTAACTCGTTCATTCATTATTTATCCCAATACCCCAATTCTTGTAAACGAGATTGCTTGTTGCGCCAATCTTCTTCAACTTTTACAAAAGTTTCCAAATAGACTTTGCTCTTTAGTCTTTCTTCTAATTCTTCACGAGCAAAACTGGCAATTCTTTTTAGCATCTGGCCTCCCTTGCCAATCACAATAGCCTTTTGACTGCTTTTTTCCACCACAATCACTACTCTGATATAAGTAACAGTTTCCTTTTTTAAAACTTCTTCTACCTGTACAGCAATTGAATGTGGAACTTCTTCTTGAGTATTCATTAATATCTTTTCCCTAACAATTTCACTAATCAAGAATGTTTCAGGGTAATCAGATATCATATCACTAGGATAGTATTGAACATCTTCTTTGAGGTAGCTTTTAATTGTATCTACCAATTCATTGATATTATCTTGTTTAAGAGCTGAAACTGGAATAATCTCATCAAAAACATCCTGATCTACTTTTTCAAGATATTCAATTAATTCTTTTTTGTTGAGCTTATCAATCTTATTAAGGATTAAAAACTTAGGTTTCGATAGGTTTCTGATGCTTTCAACAATAACATCATCACCTTTATTCCAAGTCTTCGTGACATCAACTAATAACAAAACAACATCAACATCCCCAATGGTATCGTAAGCTCTTTGAACCATTGTTGCTGATAGTCTCTGGCGTGACTTATGGATGCCTGGGGTGTCGATGAAGATTATTTGGGCATCTTCTAAAGTTAAAATACCTCTGATATTATCCCTTGTGGTTTGTGGCTTTGGTGTGGTGATGGCCACTTTTTGAGACAACAAAGAATTCAGCAAAGTACTTTTGCCAACATTTGGTTTACCAACTAAAGCTACAAACCCAGCTTTAAAACTCATTGTAAGTCCTCAGGTCCAAAAGCATTTGGAAGTAACTCTGAAACTTTTACTTCTAATTCTTCTTTGCCATTGGAAAGATAAATAGGAGTTTCTTTATCTAATAGTTCAGTTAAAACCTGGCGGCAAATGCCACATGGCCATCCAACAGTATTTCCATCGGTTACAATAGCAATTGCCTTAATTCTATCTTTATGATAACCAGCAGAATATGCTGCAAATACCGCACTTCTTTCACCACAGTTTCCGGCTGGATAAGATGCGTTTTCAATATTTGCTCCATAAAAATATCTTCCATCATCACATTCAACACACGATCCAACATGATAGTTTGAATATGGAGCATAGGCATTTTCCATCGCTTTAAAAGCATGTTCAATCAATTCTTTTTTATCCATAATACCTCCTATAAGTGTCTTAACACAAATATGCACCCAACAATCAAAGCAAATATGGAGGCAATTAGCACTCCAGCAGCAGACATATCTTTAATATGCTTAACTGATTTGCTGATACCAGGTTCTTCTAAATTCATTATTCGTTCAATTGAAGAATTGGTGTATTCCAACCCTAAAATCAAGGCGCAAAACAGCATAACAATGGCTATTTCTTCGATACTGAACTTCATAATCAAGGATACTAAAATAGCCACGAATGCACAGGCAAACTGGATTCTAATGCTGGAGTCATATTTTACACCATGAACTAAGCCATTGAAAGCAAATCTAAACTTATTGATTATTCTCTTAATCATTTCTACTTACCAAATCATCTAATATCACTTTCTGATAGTGAATCATTCTTTCCTCATCTTTTTTATTTTGATGGTCAAAACCATTCAAATGAAGCAAGCCATGAGTAAAGAGAAAGCAGATTTCTCTTCTTTCTGAATGACCATAGTCTTCAGCTTGTCTTTTTACGGCATCAAGGTTAATGAAAATATCACCTAACTCTTCCGCAAAATAATCAAATTCGCTTTGCTCGTCCGCTAAGGCGAAGGAAATAACATCCGTTGGTCTGTCAATATTTCTATACGATCTATTGATTTCTTGTATTTCTTTATCATCCACAAGAATGACACTAACCGCCAATCTTCCTTTCAAGCCTAAAACACTTTTTGTTTTGTCAAGTATGGCAACAAAATCTTTCTTATATTTAAGGTATCCTCTATAAGAGCTTTGATTGTAAATGTTTAAGGCCATAAACGCCTCCTTTAGTCTTCATTATTATAACATAGAGTTAGATAGTATTCCCAACCCAAAAGTCGCACAAAAATCTTAAATAGAACCACTTCACCAAGGTTTGGATCATAAATTTTTATAAAGACTTTATCTGCCTGCAACAGAAGTAAATAATGATTGCGACGTTTATCTAAAACAATAAGTGGGAAACAAGTAGGTAAGATGTTGCTTTTGATAGCTTCCACCTTTAATTCATCATTATTCATGACTTGTAAAATGCTGGCAATGCTCAAACCCTTTTCTTCAACCTTTTCGGCAAGCTTATTTAATAATTCGGGATTGTCGTATCCCACCATTTCAAAGTATCTCTTAAAGCACAAAACACCACAGTTTTTCATATTAAACTATAGTGTTTAAAATGTTAAAATTCCTCAAATTGTTTTTGTTTTTTCGTATGCATCAATGATTTTTTGGACAATTGGATGTCTAACAATATCCTCATTATGCATCTCTATTAAAGCTATCTCATCAATGCCCTTAACCACTTCAATTGCGGACACTAAACCAGACTTTTTTGATGATGGTAAATCTATTTGCGTGATATCACCAGTAATAATCATCTTTGCATTATAACCCAATCTAGTTAAAAACATTTTCATCTGCACACTAGTAGTGTTTTGGGCTTCATCCAAAATAACTACTGCATCATTTAAGGTTCTTCCCCTCATATAAGCAAGAGGAGAAATCTCTATTACTCCTTTTTCAATCATTTTAGAAACAGTTTCTACCCCAAAGATGGTTTCCAAGGAATCGTA
>CADBLN010000143.1 GCA_902795525.1 uncultured Erysipelotrichaceae bacterium
ATTTGAAAGAACACCTAACATAGCAGATAAACTATATAACTTATATGAAACAAATGATAATGATGTCTTTGTGATTATCTCTAATTCCGGGATTAATGGTGTGGTAATTGATTTAGCTATTTATGCTAAACAAACAGGTCATAAAATCATTGTTGTGACAAGTTGGCAACACACTTCCGCAGAAGATTCACGCCATCCAAGTGGCAAAAAACTGTATGAATTTGGTGATGTTGTAATTGATAACTGTGGTCCTAGAGGTGACGCAATGCTTGAAACGGGAAGGTTGGAAAAAGTTTGTTCTGTTTCCAGTATTCTAGGAGTAATCATTGGACAAAGTATATGTGCAAGAACTGCAGAAATCTTAGTTGAAAAAGGTGAGGAAGTTCCTGTTTATCAAGATGAGACAGTTACTAACTATCAACAGATAAATGCTGAATATGCCAAAAAATATGAAGGGAGGATCAACAAGGCATGAATACTGAATTTGAATATATAAATACTATTACAAAGATTCTTGAAGAGGTTTATGAGACTAATAAGGAAAATATTAAAGTACTAGCCGAGAAATTTGCTGAAAACATAATGGAAGATAGAATAATCCATACTTTTGGTACCGGTCATTCGCATATGATTGGTATTGAGCTGTTCGCAAGAGCTGGAGGCTTAGGAAATGTTGATGCCATGTTAGACCCAGATGTTTTAACTAGCAATGGTGCTGTAAGAAGCGGAGCATTGGAAAAATTACCAGGTGTAAGTGATATCGTTGCGGACAACTATGTATTAAATGCTGGTGATATCATGATTGTTATCTCTAATAGTGGCAGAAACTCAATGCCTATTGAAATGGCAATGAGGGCTAAAAAAGATGGATTGTTTGTTGTTGCTGTTTCTTCTTTAAAGCAATCTCAACAAATGACTTCGCGTCATCCAAGTGGTAAAAAACTATATGAAATAGCAGATATTACATTAGATAACTGTGCTCCAAGTGGGGATGGTTGTTTGAATATTGATGGCTATGTAACAGGAGCGGTAAGTTCAATTGCTTCAATGTATCTGTTAAACACAATTACTTCTGAAGCTATTAAGATTTGTACTTCAAAAGGCTTTAAACCTTATATTTATCAATCGCAAAACGTTGATGGATTTAATAATGATGACATCTACAATCATTACAAGGGAAGAGTAAAACATTTATATTAATGCATTTACATCAAGTTTATTGTTCAAGTGTTCCAGACTTCATCATCGAATTGGCTCAAACTAAAGAGATGCAGCGCTTGAAGGGGATAGGGATGGATTGTGGCTGTGACTACACCTCTTTTCCTCAATATGCTGGTATTAAACCAGCAAATCGATATGATCATAGCATAGGTGTAGCGCTCATAGTTTGGAACTATACACATGATATTAAACAAACAATAGCGGGATTGTTTCACGATATAGCAACTCCCGCTTTTGCGCATGTTATTGATTTTTTAAATGGAGATCATATTCGGCAGGAGTCTACTGAAACAGCCACGACAAAAATAATTAAGAACTCTGCAGAAATTGGCAGAATTTTGAAAAAATATGAAATTAATGTTGAGGATGTTGTGGATTATCATAAATATCCAATAGCAGATAATGATTTACCTCAGTTATCAGCTGATAGGTTAGAGTATACTTTGAATAACTTATTGAGGTTTGCGGATTGTGATTTAGATGATATATCAAGATACTACAATGACATAGTTGTTGGCTGTAATGAATATGGTATTGAAGAGTTGATGTTTAAAACAGCTGATATTTGTCAGGATTTTATGGTCAAGTGCTTGCCGGTTTTCATCATGTATAGTTGTGATTCTAACCGCTTTGCGATGGAAACTTGGGCGCAGCTTTTAAGGAAAGCCATCGCACTAAACGTCATTGAATTAAAAGACTTGGATCAAAGCGAAAAGACCATCATAGAGAAGCTTTTGAAAAATGAAGAAACAAATATGGAATATAACTATTTAACAAATGTTTCGCAAATAATGGTTTCTAAGGAACAAAAAGTTGGAGAGCATTGGTATAAAGTTGATGCCAAGAAACGCTACGTTAATCCTTATGTTCAAAATATTGGCAGAGCATATGATTTATTTTCAAAGGTCAGAAAAGAAATTGATGATTATTTGAATTGTTCCTATGATTATTGGATAAGCGCAAAATAGAGTCCTCAGATGAGGACTTTTAATGACTAAATGTATAAATTGCATTTGCGATTTTTTCTTTTGTTTCCTTTGTCAGTGTATCTGTAAATGTTTCATAGGTTAAAAGCTTTTTATCGATAGGGGTTACATATGGGGAGTAACCATTTGTGTAACATACTAACAAAGCTTTGTTTAAATCTACATAATCTATATATCCACTGAATAATTCATTAGGAGCAAACACAAGGCTTACAGGACCTAGGGAAACTTTGCTAATGATGGATTTTTTTTGCAGTCTTTCGGGATTATCCTGAAGCCGCTGTCTCATGATTTTTCCATAGCCGATTGTTTCAAGTTCTCTTTCAGTCGCATAATCAGGGATTTCACCAAAATCTATTTCATTAAATTCATGGTGACATTCAATGACTTCTTCTTCAAAACTTAAAGACAATGGATGATAGTCATTATTCTCTTGTTGCTCAATTCTATCAACTAGCTTATCACCAAGCTTTATAACTGAATCATATGTTTGATCCTCTCTTGTGAAACGAGTAGAGATATCACCACTAGCTCCTTGAAGGTAAGTAAAGAATTGTCCTGAATGTTTCTTTTTGAGCTGGTTAATCACATAGCCAGGATATTCACTGGAAAAGAAATCGGTGTCGGCACCAGACATAATAGTTGGATGACAGTTATGATAAATAATTGTAGCGATTACTTCTTGGCCCACTTTCAGAGCAATGGTCCCTAATACTACATTTGCCTTATGATGAGAAATGCGGCTTGTTCCAACAATTCCGTCAGCATCACAATAAGAATAAGAAACTTCAATCAGTTCAGTTTCATTAAGCTTTGTCTCTTTGATACCATTAGTGATTTGTTCAAACAATTGTTTTCTATAATTTTCATCACTGGAGTCGCCTGCAAAATGAGTGTGGGTACAAGATAACAGTAGTTTTAATGGTTTATCAAAATAATCTTTGACATAATCTTCTACTTCCTTTTGAAAAGGGTACTTAATTCCCAATGAATCGCAAGAGATGTGTATGAAGATGTTATGATTGTCATCTAAAATTAATATCCTAGCATGTAAATCATCATGAACTTTTTCTATTGGGTTTACTTGTTGAATAAAACCTGCTTGTTTTACTGCTTTCTGGGGATTTATTTTGATTTCATTAAAACCATAACGCATTATTTACGTTCCTCCTTAATTGATTGTTTAAATGTTTTCAAGACAATACCATTGTTATAATAGGCATTCAAATAATTGATATTTAAGTTTTTGTTGTTTTCGTACTTATCAACAATCTCTTTTAAGTCTGGATACATTGATATCATCGCATTTGGAACAACAAAGATTTTCTCAGGTTGTTTTGGATCATATGTCACGTATACAAAACCTTGAGGAATGCTGGTTTGAGAAGGAACAAGTTTTTCGATAAAACTTGTTTTTATTAAATTCATGTCATTATCATATAAATCAATATCTAATTGCCACAAAACATTTTTTTGCAAGCGGGCATTTCTAATGATTCTGTTGAAACCACCATTGGTAATCCTAGCTAGTGCAATTTGTTTGTTCATGACCATTTTTTCGATAATCCTTTTGTCAGCATTAGCTTCATACCAAGTGAAGAACCAAGAAACAAACATCATTATAAAAATCAGAGAAAAAAAAACCATTTCTTTATGGTTGATCCATGCTTCACGGTTAAAATAAAGAATTACGCCAGTTACAGCAAGCAAAAAAATGATTAA
This sequence comes from uncultured Erysipelotrichaceae bacterium, assembly GCA_902795525.1. GTDB lineage: Bacteria > Bacillota_I > Bacilli_A > Erysipelotrichales > Erysipelotrichaceae > RUG521. The sequence continues at coordinate 3,930 of CADBLN010000143.1, forward strand.
GAAAAGTAAAAAAGTGTTTCTTTTATATAGTCTTAATTGCATAAAATCACCCATTTCCACAACAATTATAACATTAAATGTGAAAGCGGTTACTAGTGCCTTATAAAATTTGTGAAAATTTTGTGATTTTGGCGGTTAAAAAGTGTTGCAATTATACAAATTGTGCTATAATCGGAATTAAGGAGGTGTTCATAAATTTATGAGCAATGCAATGTTAGGTATAATTTTAGGCTTATGGTCAGGTATATCAATGGTCTTAAGCTTAACAGGTATTGGAATTAGAACTGCATTAGTATGTGGTTTCGTTGCTGGTATTTGTGTCGGCGATCCATTACTTGGAATCAACGTTGGGGCAACTTGTTTGCTAATGAGTATTGGTTACTATACTTATGGCGGAGCAACAACCCCTGACTATGTAACAGGCTCAATGTTTGGTACAGTTGTAGCTTCAAGAACAGGAGATATCAATGCTGGTTTGTTAGTAGCTGTTTCACTAGCTCTATTAATGACTCAAATGGATATCTTAGGACGTTCTTCAACTACAGTTTTCCAACACTTAGCTGAAGGTGCTTTAGCACAAAACAATATTAAGAAGTTCGAATTCTGGACTATCATGGGTACAGTTCCTTGGATTTTATCAAGAGCTATCCCTGTATTCTTCGGAATGGTTTTGATTGACAATGTCACAAAACTAACAGACTTCGCAAATAGTGTTCAATGGGTTTCTAGAGGTCTATCAGTAGTTGGTAAGTGTTTACCTGCAGTAGGTTTCGCACTTCTATTAACTTACATGGACTTAAAGAGATTCTGGCCATTCCTAATTTTAGGTTTCGTTCTATACGCTTACATGGGTGTTGGAACAATCGGCTTAGCACTAGTTGGTGCAGCTGCTGGCGCACTATTCACAGGTACTGGTAGAGAAGGAGGAGCTCAATAATGGCACAAACAAATGTTAAATTAAGCGAAAGAGCTAAGAATTCTGCAATTACTAGACACAATTGCACATTACAATGGTGCTGGAACTATGAAAAAATGCAAGCTGCTGGTTATGGTTATGCAATGGTTCCTGCAATTAAGGAATTGTATGATACTGAAGAAGCACAATGTCGTGAATTAGAAAGACATATGCAATTCTATAACACTCACCCAGGTGCTTCAGCATTAATTTTCGGTGCTGACTTAGCACTAGAAGAAGACTACCAAACTGAGGTTGGTGACAACTTAAAAGTTGCGTTGATGGGTCCTTTAGCTGGTATTGGTGATACAATTCAAGCTGTATTAGTTACTCCACCATTCTCAATTATGGCTGCTTCATTGGCAGTTCAAGCTGTTAATGAAAACAACTTAGGTACAGGTTTATTATCAATTTTAGTAAACGTTTTACCATTAATCGTATTATTCGTAGTCCGTTGGCCATTGGCTAAATACGGTTACAAACAAGGTGTTAACGTTATTTCAGACGTTAGTGGCGCTGGAACTTTAGATAAGTTACAAACAGCTGCTTCAATCCTTGGTGTAGTTGTTATGGGTGGTTTCGTTCCATCAATGTTAGCTGGTATTAATGCTCCTATTAAATTAGGTAAAGACTTGATGAGCGAAGATGGTCAAACAGTTGTTCAAGCTGCTAAGACTTTGAAGGAAGCATTAGATGCAATCTTCCCATTCATTATCCCAATCGTTTTAACTTATTTCTGTTACTACTTAATCAAGGAAAAGAAAGTTACTCCATTAAGAGTTATCTTAATCGTATTAGTAATTACATTCCTATTAGGTGTTGCAAAAGTATTAGGTTAGTCTAAATGATTACTCATTTAAGAATTGATAACCGTTTAATCCATGGACAGGTAGCAGTTACTTGGAAGAATCATATTGGAGCTGACAAGATTATCGTTACTAATGATAAAGTTGCAGCTGACCCTATTCAGCAAATGGCTTTGCCACTAGCTGCAAGAGAGAGCACTGTACTAGTTGTAAGTGTTGCTGATTGTATCCAATATGCAAAGGATCATCCAGAAGAAACTATGTTTGTAATTGCTAAGTTCCCAGCTGATGCACTAGAGATTTTAAAATCTGGTGTTGAAGTAAAGGATGTAAACGTTGGTAATGCAGCTCCTATTGCTGGTACAGATTATGTAATGGTTGACAAATCAATCGCTGTTACCAAAGAAGATGCTGCAATCTATCGTCAAATTGCTGAGATGAGAGGAGGCAAATTAATAAGCCACTTGACTCCAGCAAATGAACCTAACGATTTCTTAAAAATGCTGAACGATTCAGGATTGTAGGATGATTAAAGGGTAATGTAAACTAGTGTGTGGGTAGAAGCACACCCCAGGTTACACTACCATGTGGGTCCCAGGATAAACTACCGTGTGGGTGACCC
>CADBLN010000144.1 GCA_902795525.1 uncultured Erysipelotrichaceae bacterium
CTTATATCATATGATATTCTTTTGCCACTGCTAATTTTTAAGTAGCCCATTGTGCATAAGTCAGTAATAATCTTATCAATTTGACTCTGTTTAACGCCAGTTGATTCGCTAAGCGATTCAATGGTGATGCTCTCACGAAACTCATTTTTGTAATCGATAACCAATAAAACAATTGCTTGTGGCGCTGTTAATCCTAGACTGCTCAAATGTTCTAAAATCCAATTTCTTCTAGAAAAATAATTCTCTTGATACCACTTTTTCATATGCTCTACTTCCTTTATAAAAAATCTTTATTATGCTAAAATTATCTAGAGGTGATTTGCATGTATAAGCGCATTATTTTTTACACCATAACTTTAATACTTATCTCTGCAATTACTTTCATAGTATATATTGATAACAAACCAGCCAATGTTCAATTACAACAGGAGCTTATTCAGTATAACATAAATCCATTGTTTGATGATAAAACTATTGATAAAGAAATAATGGACCACGAAGGAGCATTCAACATTGTCTTTTTCAATAGCAGTGACAATAAAACACCATTTTTATTCAACAATCTTTTATCGAATATATTAGCTGATTATAAACTTGAATCCTTCGATAATGTTGTTTATTGCGACTTAAAAGACATGGATACAGCAGAAATCACTGAAACCAAGAATAGATGGGGTTTCTTTGAATACCCTGCATTAGTAAACCTTGAGTTTAAAGATGGAATAATTAATGTTAATTCAGCCTTAGAATGGTCAGCTACAAGTAATCTAAGTTATAGCAACATTGAAAAATGGCTAACTGATAATGAAGTCATCTCCAAATCTAAGTAGTACTTTCTCTTACAATAAGCCTTCTTTACGCAGGAACTCCTTTTGTTCCTGTTTTGTTTTCTCAAATCCTAAAACAAGATTACTTTTACATAATGAAATAGTTTTAGCTGAATCATAACCACGGCTTGGATCTAGTTTATCGGCACAAAACAATATCATTCCAAGTTTTGAATGGTCTTCCCCAGTTGCGTGATATTTAACAGCTCTTAAAACTTCCCTGTCGCTTATTTTAAAGAATCGTGACAAATAAGTCGAACCTACATATTGGTGCCACAGATTCTGATTAACACCCTTAAATTCTGGATATACATTATCCATATAAGATTCCAATAAATTGACATCCAGCTCTTTTGCACAATCATGAAGCAAACCTGCCATATATGCTTTATTCTCATTAACGCCATGGCATTTAGCTAATTCTCTGGATAATTCAGCAACACTTAGAACATGCTTATATCTTTTTTCTCTTAGGTTAATATGTGCTAGTTGTTCCAAATACAAATAATTAGCAACAACATATCTTTTAGTGGCAGTATTTAAATTCTGCCAAGCTTCTTCCATGTTATCAGCAACTTTGCTTTTGAAAGAAGGAATATATTTATCTTTTACTTTGGTGACAACTTTTAATTTACGATAAGCTTGACTCATTAACTTGGCAATCTTGATTCTATGTATAATTGATACTTCTGCTTCACCTTCAACAAGAATAAATAACCTATCTAAGTTTTGAGACTTAACCAACTCCAAACACTCAAATAGGTTTTCTTTTGTGAAGGGATCAAACAACCCAGTTATAGAAGCGACTTTTCTCATCTTGGGAGCTTAATCTTCCCTTCTTTACTTTTGCGATATAAAAGAATCTTGCGTCCTAATTGACTAATGATCTCGCTGTTAGTTGAACTTGCAATATCTAAAGCAAGCTCTTCACATTCCGTTTCACAGCTTTTTAAAACATCAATCTTCAGCAACTCATGTGCTGCTAATACTTCATTTACACTTTGTATAACAGTTTTTGTTAAACCGTTTTTACCAATTTGTACTAAAGGTTTTAAGGTATTTCCTAAACCTTTTAAATATTTTTTTTGATTCTTCGTTAACATCAAATCATCGCCTTTCTTATCCCAACACTTATCCTTTTATCCTTATATACCTTTACACCTTTACATTTACCACTGACACACACCCAACCTATGCCTTTGATATAAATATCACTTTTTTCATAAGGTAATATGAATTCCCTATAATCTAAATCTTCAATATCATTTGATATAGTTGGGATTAACTGCTCACCTAAATGATTTAGCCATAATTGATCGGCCTTTTCTTGTTTGCTACGAAGGCACTTGATTAAATCTGAAACATAAACAACAGCCGTTAGATTTTGACAATCAAACAAATCAATTCTTGCTAAACCACCAATCGCAATTGATTGGTTACCTTCCAATTGGTAAACTTTTGGTTTTAAAGGCTTGTTATTGATAACTTTATTCAAATCATCGTCTTTCAAATACATCTGTATTCCATCTTCAACGACTAAACCTACACTATCAATAACTGTACCAAATCTAGTATCAACATAATTTAATGATAAAGTGGTACTTGGATGCGGGTTGACCGTAATCCTATTTTCGGAAAGAAGCTGATTTATCAAAGTGCTCTTTCCTACATTGGAGACACCAACTAACATAAGATTCTTAACATTTGAAGTCATTCTTTGTTCAAAAAAATTCAAAAAACTGCTATTTGTTCCCTTTACGAAGATGTTGTTTGTCTTTATGCCTAATTGTTTTAATCTCTCCTCAATATATGTGATAAGTTTTTTCTCACTAAGGGTAGCAGGTAAAAGATCACACTTAGTCAATACAATACTGCAATTGTGATTCCTAAAGAAATCTACAAAAGAAGAATCCAAAGAACTCTCTAAGTCCGTAATATCAATAAGCCAAAGATAATCAGCATCATTTTCTTGTAAGAAATCTATGTTATGCATAGCCGCAATGTTGACAACTGTTTGACTGCCATAATGATTCATTCGAAAACATCTTTGGCAATAGTCCATTTCTAAATCTGGCACATAACCAATTTCGTTTTCATTTGTATTTTGAAGTATGGCACCACATCCTAAACACTTTTTTTTCATATTATCCAAAGAATTTAGCGTATGCAATGTATATAATTGCTAAAGCAAGTGCAATAAAGACTATGGTCATAATACTATTTAAAAAGCCACTTAATCTATCTCTGCTTTCAACTCTTTTATCATAACCAATGAAATCATCTGTAAACTCTTCTTCTGGAACTTGCATTTTTGGCATTTCTTGAGTAATTCTAAACTGAGGTTGGCCTGCCTCATCAATATAAGAACTAGTTGACTGTTCAATGTAACTTTGTTGTGTTTTGGATAATTCATCTTCATTGATAGGTGCCGTTAACCATTCATGGGATGAGCTTTCACTATCCACAACTTCTTCTTGAGTTTCGTTCGTTGTTTGTTCGCTTTCTCCTTTTGGACCTAATGGTGAAGTTAGAATTAGAGTTGATTTATTGGCCTCAGCCTGTAAGACTTCACCGCTATCTTGAAGATCGTTTATCTCAGCAGTATTAATAATCATTGTTGTATCATCAACACTTGGCCAATTGGCATCTTTGGGTTGATCAACAATTTGCTCTGGATCAATAATTTTTTCTACATAGCCATCAGTTAAAATCTGATGAACTTGAGTCTTTTCTAATTCTTCCTGACTTTCTTCAACAAGTGGTATAGTTTCCGTTGTTTCTGGATATTCGATTGCTTCTAATTCCTTATCTTTTTGAGTATCGACAACCGGCTCAGAAATCATAGCTTTTTCCACATTATTATCTTTTGACTCCACTAATTGATGTTTTTGTTTATCGCTTTTTAAAACCGCAATAAAAGATAGCATTAAACCTATTACAGCACCCGATAAACTGCCATATAATTGCAGCTGTTTATTAGCAAAAAACTCGATGTTGTAAATATAAGTGGTCAAAAAGAAAGTTGCAGCTACAATGAGCACAATTCCCAATAATACCAACAAAAACTTTACACCTTTATTCATAACTATACCTCCAATGTCAGTTCTTCAAAACTTGGCTCCAGAGGTTTATCCTTAGGAGCATCTATTATCTTTACCTCTTGAATTCCATCCATATGATAGATTTCTTTACTTGATATAGGATTGCTGAAACGAGCTTCCTTATTCATCAAGTTTATTTCTTTAGCTGTTAAATGCAAACTGCCCTCTGAACTATAAAGATTTAAATCATCATTAAGATTACAAGCAATACTGTACTTAATGTTATAAGGATTGCTCTTGTTCTTTTTGGCTATTGCTAAACCTTTAGTAGCTCGATTTGTAACGTCAATATCACTTATTTTAATACGTTTAGAGTTACTCTTATCTGTTAAATATACCATTTCGGTAACGTTATTATTGATGATGGACATATTCGCCAGGTAGTCCCCAGATGCAACCTTGTTAGCTTTAACTCCTTTTGCTTTAACCCCAACCTCTGGAATAGCCTCTATGCCGTAACGCAAACAATAACCATCTTTTGTGATTAATGCAACTTCATCACCATCATAAGCTATTTTCATTGACATTACTTTATCGTTGCTATCTATTTTCATGGCGGTTGAACTCTTTGATGTTCTTTGCAGCAACCATTGATTGATTGGAGTACGCTTAATCATGCCTTTAGAGCTTGCAGTTATAACCCAAGCATAGCTGTTGAAATCCTTAACTAGACAAGCACCAATGAATTTTTCAGCATTATTGACCTTTACGTATGTTGAAATATGTTCACCAATATCTTTCCATCTTGCTTCCTTTAATTGATATAGAGGTAAACAAACATATTCACCAGATTCAGTGAATGCTAACATATAATCAACAGTATCCGCTTCACAATAACCAATTAATTGATCATCATCCTTTAAACCTGTTTCAGCTTCATTAGCACTAAAGGAACGCATAGAAACCCTTTTAATGTAGCCATCTCTGGAAAGAGTTACAATTACATGTTCATTAGCAATCATACTTGCCTTATCTATTTGAATTTCTGAAACTTCAGCTTCAATTTTAGTTAAGCGCTCTTTGCCAAACTTATCTGCAACACCATTAAGTTCTTCACATATAACTTGATTCAGCTTTTTCTCGTTCTCAATAATCTCTTTTAGTTCTTTCAGCTCACCAACTAAACGGGCAAATTCTTCTTTTAGCTCAAAGACATCGGTGTTTGTCAGACGATACAAACGTAATGTCACGATGGCTTCAGCTTGAGTATCGGAAAAATCGAATTTATCAATAAGACGTTTCTTGGCATCAGCTTTATCTCGACTGGAACGAATAATGGCAATTATTTCATCAAGTATTGATACTGCTTTAATTAATCCCTCTAAAATATGGCATCTTTCAATACGCTTATTGAATTCAAAGTGGCTACGAGCTCTTACAACTTCTTTTCTAAATGAAATATACGCATCTAGAGATTCCAATAAACCTAACTGCATTGGTCTTTGGTTAACTATTGAAATCATGTTGTAGGAATAGTAAACCTGTAAATCAGTGTTCTTGTATAGATAATTCAGCACATTATTAGCGTCAATGTCTTTATGTACATCAACTACTATTCTTAACCCATTGCGGTCAGATTCATCACGGACATCAAGAATGCCATCAATATCCTTATTGAATCTGATTTCATCTATCTTTTTAACCAAGTTAACCTTAATTACTTCGAAAGGGATTTCTGTAATTATTATCTGTTGGTTTGTCTTTGCTTTTTCAATTTTTACCCTGGCTCGGACAACAACCCTTCCTTTTCCACTAGAAAAAGCTTCCCTGATACCATCAAGACCTTGGACAATACCTCCAGTTGGAAAATCCGGACCTTGAACTATTGTCATTATTTCTTCCAAAGAACAATGTGGGTGCTTTATGCGATAAATAGTTCCATCAATAATTTCTTTCAAATTATGCGGTGGTATATTTGTAGCATAACCAGCCGCAATACCAGTAGCACCATTCACCAATAGGTTTGGATACATTGCTGGTAAAACAGTTGGTTCATTTTCTGTATCATCAAAATTTGGAGTCCAAGATACTGTATCCTTATCAATGTCCTTCAAAAGAGTATCGCTAATGGCTGCCAAACGAGCTTCAGTATAACGCATGGCTGCTGCTGGATCATCATCAATTGAACCATTATTCCCATGCATTTCTACTAAAGTATGATTTTGTTTCCAGGCTTGAGACAACCTTACCATAGCATCGTAAACACTTGAATCTCCATGTGGATGGTAGTTACCAATAACCAAGCCAACTGTCTTAGCGCTTTTTCTAAAGGCTTTATCAGCTGTGTTACCATCTTTGTACATGGCGTATAATATTCTTCTTTGTACTGGTTTTAAACCATCCCTAGCATCTGGCAAAGCA
>CADBLN010000145.1 GCA_902795525.1 uncultured Erysipelotrichaceae bacterium
AAGCAATGCAAACTTGTACAAGTTTGCGAATTTTGCGAAGCGGCCCGATGGCCTGTCCTCGCAAAAATGCTTGTTGGTGACATTTCCCCAAACCACTGAGATTGCCACCTTCGGTGACGGCTGCGCGTTCAAAGAACGCTGAAAAAGCAAACAAATGCAAAGAAAAACGCTACGCAAATGGATAAATCATCTGCATAGCGTTTTTGGTTTCCCGTTTACCCGGCAGAAGCCATATTTTTATGGTACTTCCTTATGGTTCTCTGTCTGACCTTTAGTATATTTTGTTTTTGTCATAAGCTTGTTTTATTTTGAGCCTAATTTCCTGTTCAATCCTTATTCTATCTGTTGGATTAACCTTGGCAACCACCACAACATCATAAGTATTGAATGTCATATTGCCAATGCCTTGAACATAAGGCTGTTCCAATAAAGCTTCATCATTGTAATCCAAAAGGGCTTTTTCGATTATCTTTGTGGCCTTTTCGACAGGTAAAGCTAATGGAGTATTCATATTAATCCTTAAAACATGAAACTTCGTAGAATAATTGGTAATGTTTTTAATTTGACCATTTGGAATAATAATCCTTTGACCATCAATTGATTCAATATATGTAGACTTAACTGCTATTGCGCTTACAACTCCTTCATATTCTCCAATTTTGACATAATCTCCAACCGCATATGGTCTTTCAAAAGTTAGAAAAACACCAGCAATAAAATCTTGAGCTATGCTTTGAGCTCCAAGAGATATAATCAAACTACCGATACCAGCAGTTACGATTAGGCTGTTTACGGAACTGCCATAACCAAGAATATTCAAGATAAAAGCTATGGCCACAAAGTAAACAACATATCTAAAGACACTTCTAGTCACCGTCATTGATGTGATTACTCGTTTTCCTCTTTCAACATCATCTAACTCTTTCGCTTTGTTTATTGTTTTGCCAGTTAGGTTAGATACTAACTTTAGAATCATGTTTGCGACAAACCAAACCGCAATAATTATCAATAAATTAACTACCAGTTCCCAAAAACTAGTTTCAATCTTTTCAAACAACTTCTTCCAATCCATAATCAAATTAATCCTCATCATAACCAATCTTAATCAAATAAAGCCCACAAGCTGGCGCATTATAATGAACGGTTTCCTTATCTTCTTGAACTAACATATCTTCAATTTCTTCTATTGACAATTTGCCCTTGCCAACTTCAATGAGAGTTCCAACAATCATCCTAACCATGTGCCTTAAAAAGCCATTCCCAATAATGTCGAAACTGATAATCCCGTTATTCTCTGTTATGTCAATTGAATATATGGTTCTAACTTGATCACTAATTTCAAACAACTTTGTGGCATTAAAACTTGTGAAATCATGTTCTCCTACAAAGACTTTGCTTGCAGTACGCATTTTTTCAACATCTAGAGGTTCACATAATTGATAGGCATAGTTTCTTTGCAAAGGATTGTAAGCTGCCGTATTAACCATATAACTATAAAACTTCCATTTTGCATCATACCTTGCATGAAAACTATCAGGAACCCTAAGACAAGAACTAACATAAATATCATCAGGAAGCTGTGAGTTAATAGCCCTTTCAAAATTCAAAAAGACCTTGTCACAATCAAAATGAAACACTTGCTCAACTGCATGCACTCCTTTATCTGTTCTGCCTGCACCTGTGATATGAATATTTTGCTGAGTTAAATTATACAAAGCCTGTTGGATTTGATTTTGTATTGTTTCACCATTTGGCTGAATTTGCCAACCATTATAATTTGTCCCATCATATACTACTGTTGCCTTATATCTCATTTACTCATCCTCACTGCAATATAAATCATTAGCCCAAGCAGTATATTTGCTACAATGATGACCACATAATCTCCAAACTTAAATTTCAAAGTTTTGTATCTGACTCTTTGTGCTCCCACAACATATCCCCTTGCCTCCATCGCATCAGCTAAATCATCAGCTCTTTGGAAACAAGAAACAAACATTGGAACAATTAATGACAATACTGCACTTATCTTCTCTTTCAAACTGCCATTTTCTAAATCAACCCCACGGCTTGCCTGAGCCTTTAAGATACGGTCTGCTTCCTCAATTAGCGTTGGAATAAACCTTAAAGCCAATGAAATCATCATGGCAATATCGTGAGTAGGAACTTTTAGTTTTTCTAACGGCAATAACAAATCTTCTATGCCTAAAGTCATATCCATCGGTTTGGTTGTTGCCGTAAGCAGTGTTGTTATCATTATCATCATCATTAATCTAACAATAATGTATAGAGTTTGAATAACCGCATCAGAATAAATGTTTATTGGACCAAAGCTTAACCATAAGTCTCCTGTTTTAATAACTAGGATATTGATGATTCCCAAGAAAAGCAACATCGTAAGCATTGGTTTCATAGCTTTGAAAATAAAATCTAACTGCAATTTAGAAACAAGCACACAAAAGATGACAATCGTACCAATGATCAAATAACCCCACCATCCAGTAGGGATAAAAACCGCAATCAAAAGAGCCATCATAGCGCATATCTTACTACGAGGGTCTAACCGATGAAAAAATGAATCTAACGGAATATATTGGCCTAAAGTAACATTTTTCATTTCTTCAACCTCTTTGTTAATTCTTTAACCATTCCATCAATTGTAACTACATCTTTTGAAATGCTGATGCCATTTTTCTTGAGTAAATTCTTTAGACGAATTATTGATGGTGGATTTATATTTGCCTTTTCCATATACTCATCATTTTCAAAGAAAGTATTGATATCAGTCTGCATTAAAACCTTCCCATGGTCTAAAACAACAACTTCATCACAATAGTCTAAAACGTGTTCCATGTTATGAGTAACAATCAATATGGTTATCTTTTTCTCAGAATTTAGTTTTTTAAATAAATCCATCATTTGTTTAGCACCTTGTGGATCTAAACCAGCTGTTGGTTCATCCAAAACCAAGATCTCTGGACTCATAGCCAAAATGCCTGCAATAGCAACCCTTCTTTTCTGACCACCAGAAAGTTCTAATGGCGATTTTTCATAATCAAGTTCATCTATTCCAACTGTTCGAAGGCAGCTTTTCGCAATCTCTTCAGCCTCATGTTCGGCAACACCAAAGTTTTTAGGACCAAACGCTACATCCTTTATCAGGGTTTCTTCAAATAATTGGTATTCAGCAAACTGAAAAACTAAACCCACCTTTTGTCTAAGTGCTTTAACTTGGGTAAAGCGCTTGTTGGCTTCAATTTCAAAATCTTGTACTGTAACCTTTCCTGCAGTTGGCAACAATAATGCATTTAAATGTTGGACCATGGTAGTTTTGCCACTACCTGTAGCTCCGATAATCGCTGTTATCTTACCTAAAGACAATTCTAAATCAATTTCTTTTAAAGCTTGGAAAGCAAAAGGAGTATTTGGGGAATACTCATAGTCTACTTTTTCGAAACGAATTGACATATTTCTTCCACCATCCTTTCCATGCTTAAAGTTTCAGCTATCTTCATTCCATTTTGACTTAAAGCTTTTCTAAACTTATAAACAAATGGAATGTCCAACTGCATTTTTATCAAGGCTTCTTCTTTCTTAAATACTTCCAAAGGAGTTCCCGTTAAAGCAATTCTGCCCTTATCTACAACAATCACATTGTCTGATTGAGCAACTTCTTCAATATCATGAGTAATTGATATTACTGTCAGTTTCTTATCCTTGTGTAATTCATTGATTAATTGGTTGATTTCTTTTTTTCCAGTAGGATCTAACATGCTTGTTGCTTCATCAAATACTAATATATTGTGTTTCATTGCTAACACACTTGCGATCGCAACTCTTTGTTTTTGACCACCCGAAAGCTTAGTTGGTTCATTATCCAAATAATCAAACATTCCGACTTTTTGAGCATATGTCTCTATTATTTCATCCATTTCATCTTGAGGAAAACAATGGTTTTCCAAACCAAAGGCAATATCATCCCTAACTGTCGAACCAATAAACTGATTATCAGGATTTTGAAAGACAATGCCAATCTTATTTCTTATTTCATGCAGGTTTTCAGTTGTTAACTCTAAACCTTCCACTAATATGGAACCACTGTTCTTTTCTAACAAGCCTAATAAAAGCTTCGCAATGGTACTTTTCCCTGAACCATTATGACCAATGATAGTTGTATAACTGCCTTCTTCCACTACAAAAGAAATGTCCTTAACTGCCCAGTTTTCCCTATCATAGCTGTAGTTTAAATTTTTTACTTCAATAGCGTTCATAATAGCTCCTTCAGCACTTGATTATTATACATTATTTCATAATATAAATAAATGTAAGCTTTCTTTTGTTTTCATGAAAATTGCGATAAGATTTCACAAAATTTTCATATTAATAGTGTATAAATTAAGTAGGTCAAAAAAAAGAAAGACCCATTTCCCCCTTCTTGAATAATAATTTTATAATAAGAGAGCCTGAAGGCTCTTTTATTTTGTGGTAGAATTTAAATATGAAATATCATGTGTTTAGACTGGTTTATGGTCAAGATTTAAAACAATCCATTATTGAATATTGTCGCCATAATAAGATTCATTCAGCTGCTGTTGTGACTGTTGTTGGATGTGTTTATCAGGCTTGTCTTCGCTTAGCTGATGGCAAAACTGTTAAAACCTTTGTTTCTAATTATGAAATTGTCTCCTTTGAGGGAACCATTAGTAATTCTGGGGTACATTTTCATATCTCTCTTTCTGATGTAGAAGGACAAACCATTGGTGGTCACTTAATGGACAATACTCTTGTCAACACTACTGCGGAAATTGTCTTAGTTGATTTATCTAATGAATATCAATTGACTAGAGAATATGATGAAGCTACTGGCTATGATGAATTAGTAGTTAAATCCAGATTATGATATAATCATTAGGTTATGGAGGTGAGGATTATGTTGAAGTATTTTCCTATTTCTGCAACAGCAAAAAAATCAATAATTAACTTTATTGTTGTATTGGCTTGCTACATCGGTTTGATTTGGTTAGCTAGCTTTGTAAAAGCAGTAACCGGATGGGCTCCAATAATTGGTTTTTTAATTAAGCTTATTGCTAACACAATCCGTCTATATTGTGTTGTTGGATTAGTAGTCACAATCTTTTACTATTTTGGTATTATCCAAGAATAACAAAAACGCCTCACGGCGTTTCTTTTTTTATGGCTGGGAATATAGGATTCGAACCTATGAAATGACGGAGTCAGAGTCCGTTGCCTTACCGCTTGGCTAATTCCCAATATTAGGCTTTAACGCCTAATTGTTTTCTGAACTGTTTTTAGTGAAGGTATCACCATAGTTAGGGGCGCATGTTTCCATTTCACTGATAAACGTTAAATTGCCATCAGGTTGTATTTGGAAAGACACTATATTTTGCTCTGCAATACTTGAAAATGGTTGGCTCTCGCTAGTTAGATATAAATAACCTTCATAAACGATATAATCACCCTCTATAGCGCTAAACACTGTACATCCATTCACATATAAGATAAAGCTGCCATCACCCTTAAGGGTAATAGTTGGAGCTTGACCATCAGTGTAAGTTGTGTCGGTGTAATCCCCAATAATGTTCTTAGCTAATTC
>CADBLN010000146.1 GCA_902795525.1 uncultured Erysipelotrichaceae bacterium
AATGACCCAAAGAATAAGTTCGACTATGGTTGTAAATAACCAGCTTATTGGGAAACAAAGATAAATTGATTTGAGTGTTTTATAAATGGGGAACACATTGTAAATCCATACAAGTCTAACACCACAGATTCCAACAACCATCAATATGGTTGGTAAGGTAGAATAGCCCATACCTCTTAAAGAATTGACAAAGGTGTCTAAAATACCATTAAGCACCAGGAATCTAGCAACCCATGCAATTCTAACCATACCAACATCTATAACTGCGGTTTCGTCAGTATAAAGTTGTAAAGCCAGTGGCCCACCATAATAAACTAGTGAACTAGTAATCATTGCTCCAATTAAAACCATGATGAAAGATTTGATCATAATTTCTTTTACGCGGTCAATCCTGCCAGCTCCCATGCATTGAGAGGTGAAAGTAATGGTAGCTTGATTAAATGCCATATAACCTATATAAACATAGTTTTCAATATTACCGCCTGCACTGTTTCCAGCAACAATGTCAGTATCATTAAAGGAATTAATACTCGATTGTATAACCACATTACTTAATGCGAATACTGCTCCAGATAATCCGGCAGGAACACCAATACGGATAATTTCCAACAAACTATTAAGGTCAATTTTTAGCTCTGATAGCTCTAATCTAGTATCATCTTCTTCATGCAGCAACACATTTATAACCAAAAATGCGGATAGGGCTTCAGAAGCAACGGTTGAAACTGCAACACCTACAACAGACCACTTAAGAACAATAACTGTTATCAGATTTAAAAGCACATTTATTATTCCCGAAAGAATTAAGAAATATAGAGGTCTTTTCGTATCGCCCTTAGATCTTAACACCGCACTTCCAAAGTTATATATCAACAAGAAAATAACACCACCAAAATACACTTTCATATAGGTAGTGCTCAAATCAATTATTTCATCTGGAGTTTTCATCAATTGTAAAAACTGTTTTGAAAAGACAACTCCAACGAATGTCAGGATTATGCCTCCAACCAAGGAGAGTGCGATGGATGTGTGGACGGCTTTTCTAATGCCACTATTATCTCCAGTTCCAATTTGTCTCGCTATGACCACATTAGATCCAGTTGAAAGACCATTAAATAGGGAGGTGATTAGGAATACGATGGAACCTGTAGCCCCTACAGCTGCTAAAGCACTATCACCAGCAAACTTACCGACAATAATTGTGTCAGCTGAATTAAAAAACATTTGTAGTAAATTAGTGAACATTAGGGGCACAGAAAAAATGAAGATATTCTTTAAAAGTGGACCATTCACAATGTCTAGAGTTCTATCGTGTTTGTTCATATTGATAAAATTATATTCTAAAAACATATGGAATAAAATAGTAAAAGTGTAAAATTTTCATAATATTATGAAAAGGTTTCACCATTTTAAACGTTTTCAATGTCTTTGTAGTAATTCAAGATAGTTTTTACTAACTTATCAACACTTTTTCTCTTATCATTATTGTGTGTACATAGAACACACTTTATCGTTTCAGGACAGTCATATGGTATCCAAACAAATTCAGGATTGTGATCGTTTAAGAAACCAGGTGATAACACAAGTGCCTTATTTGCGGCTAAATATGTTATGGAAGTGTCATGATCATTACTATTGAAATAATCTACATCAATGTTTCTAATTATTCTTTGTTGTACAACTTTCAATGGATTAGGTGAGCCTCCTATCATCAAGGTTCTGCCTTTTAAATCCTCTTCACTAATAATATGTTTATCAGCAAGAACATCAGATTTCTTACAAACTAAATAGATTTTACTATCAAATAAGGGATATGTTGTGATATCAGGAATTTGTTTAATGCTATCTTGAATCGCAAATAAAATATCCTGTTCTCCTTTAAGGAAGTTTCCAATTGAATTATAGTAGTCGAAATAAGGTGTAATGGAAATGGAAGGCTCTTCCTTTTCAAAGATATTCATTATTTCTGGCAGATAGAAAATTGCGCTTCTAACAAACATGCCAATCCTAA
>CADBLN010000147.1 GCA_902795525.1 uncultured Erysipelotrichaceae bacterium
TAGAACCTCTTCTAGTTCTAGCTAAGCCCATACGATAGACAATATTGTCTAGTCTTGATTCCAATAATTGTAGGAAGATTGTACCTGTAACACCTTTTGCTTTAACAGCTTTGTAGAAAGTGTTAGCAAATTGTTTTTCGTTCAATCCATACATGTAACGAATCTTTTGTTTTTCAGCCAATTGTTGGCCATAGTTAGAATACTTGATTCTTTTGTTTGGACCATGTTGTCCTGGAACATAAGGTCTCTTTGTTAGTTCTTGACCAGTTTCTAGAACAGAGAAGTTCAATCTTCTTGACTGCTTCCAAACTGGACCTGTCATTCTTGCCATAATAATTCCTCCTTGATGACTACCCATCAACAGGTGCAAATTAGTAATCGGAGTGTTGAATCTTGGTGGTTTTCACTTTGCAGCAAGTTACTCTTCACATTTGTTTAACTCAACGCTTTTTGATTGCCTTTGCATGCTGCTAATAATCGGCTTGTATAATTTAACATATATTTTATTAATGTGTCAATTAAAAGCTTGTTTTTATTTCATTTTTGGCACATTAAACACAATAGTTTTTGTATACAAGGCTTTTCTTTTGACGATATTTTGAATATAATTAGGTGAATGTATTGTCACCAATTTACGCTGATGTGGCTTAAGAAAAAGTTTTAATTTGAGGACAATACTTTTGATAAAAATGCATTGGCTTTAAGCTAAGTGCATAGTGATGATGTTGGTTATGCTAGTGAGATGATAGGCAATCGATTTTTGAGATATCTATTGGTGAATCAAGCATAACGATGAGTGCATTAGAAGCACTGGAAAGGAATAAACATGGAATCATCTATTATCAGTATACTACCTCCAATATTGGCAATCTTAATCAGCTTAATTACCAAAGAAGTAAATCTATCTTTGGGTATAGGCTTGTTTGTTGGTGCGGCAATTTATTGTTCGTTCCAACCAGTTAATACTATTACAACAGCATTTGATGTTTTAGGGGCAAGAGCTTATGCGAACATGGGTGTAATCATCTTTGTAATATTCTTAGGAATGATCATTGTTTTAATGGCAAAATCTAATGCCACTGCTAAATATGCTCAATGGGCTAATAAAAAACTAAAAACTCGTAAACAAGGTTTATTAGCAACTTTATTTTTAGGCTTGATTATATTTGTTGATGACTATTTTAGCTGTTTGACAGTAGGAACAATTATGAAACCTATTGTTGATAACAACAAGACAATGTCAAAAGAAAAACTGGCTTTCTTAATTGATGCTTTGGCTGCACCTATTTGTATGATTGCACCATTGTCTTCATGGTCTGCAGCTGTTAGTTCATCATTACCACCAGAGTCTCCAATTAATGGATTTCAGTTGTTTGTACGCTCAATACCTTCCAATTTCTATTCGTTGTTTTGTATCGCTTTCATAGTAATGACTATTATTTTGAATGTCGATTTTGGCAAAATGAAGGAAAGTGAAGATGAGGCAAACTCAAGCAATTATTCCACTATCAATTCTAAAGGCTTAACTGATGAAATGTTAAGCGGGAAAGACGGTCATGGTACAATCATGGACTTATTACTACCTGTAATTGCGATTGTTGTTTTTTCAATCTTGGCAATGCTGTACACTGGTGAATTCTTTACATCTGGTGTGACATTAGTTGATGCTTTCGCAAATTGTGATGCAGTTACGGGTTTGGTTTTAGGAACATTCTCGACTTTATTGTTTATGGCTATATTGTATTTGCCAAGAAAAGTCATCACTACAAAGGCATTTTTAGATAGTTTAGTGGATGGTTTTAAATATATGGTACCATCAATCTTAATCCTTTGCTTGGCTTGGGCTTTAGGAGGCATTTGTGGAGCTGATTATCTAAATGTTGGTGGTTTTGTTGCTGACATGGTAAATAAATATAATTTCTCATTTGAAATAGTTCCTGCAGTTTTCTTTGTTGTTGCTGTCGTCTTGGCATTTTCAACCGGAACTTCTTGGGGTACTTTCGCAATTTTGTTACCAATTGCTATCGCAGTATTCCAAAATGAAATAAGCACTTTGACCATTTTGACAACTGGTGCTGTTTTGGGAGGCAGTGTTTGCGGGGATCATTTGAGTCCAATTTCAGATACAACAATTTTAAGTTCAACAGCTAGTGGATGTGACCATTACAAGCATTTTTCTACTCAATTACCATATGGTATTTTTATCGCTTTGGTTTGCTTTGTTTCGTTTGTTATTAGCGGCCTAATGAATAATGTTTATGTTGGTTTAATCCTTGGTGTAGCAGTAATGCTGGCAATCTTGGTGGTCTTGAAAGTTAGGAGAAAAGCTTAATGAAACTTCAGGGTATTGTTGAGGTATTAAAAGGAGAAGGGCTTCTAATTGAAACCAATGGTTTTGATTCCAATTTAGATATTATCGACATTACATTCAACTCTAAAGAAGTTAAAGAGGGCTACCTGTTTATCTGTAAAGGTGAACACTTTAAACCTGAATATTTAGATGAAGCTATTAGTAATGGTGCTGTAGCTTACATGTCTGAAAAAGAATATGAAGCAGGAAGTACTGTCTGTGGTTTGATTGTAAATTCTATTAGAAAAGCCATGGCGGTAGTTGCCAGTTGCTTTTATGGTTATCCTTCTGAAAAGCTAAGAATAATTGCCTTTACTGGAACCAAAGGTAAAA
>CADBLN010000148.1 GCA_902795525.1 uncultured Erysipelotrichaceae bacterium
TGAAGTCTTGGATGTTTTCAAAGACTTTCATACCATTGAAACCGGATTAAAACATGGAACTATAACAGTCAGAGTGAATCACCAATCATTTGAAATAACCACTTATCGTCTAGAAACAAAATATAGTGACCATCGACATCCTGACGAAGTAAGTTTCTCTAAAACTCTGTTGGAAGACTTAAAAAGAAGAGACTTTACTATTAATTCCATGGCTTATAACCAAAGCGAGGGTTTAATTGATCCTTTTGGTGGTCAGGAAGACATTTTGAATAAAACAATTAGATGCGTGGGCGATCCAAATCAACGTTTTGAAGAAGACGCTTTAAGAATACTGCGTTGTTTGCGCTTTGCAAGCAGATATGATTTCTTTATTGAGAGTAACTCTAATGAGGCTTTATTCAACAAGAAAGATTTATTGCGAAGCATTTCAAGCGAAAGAATTGTTAATGAATTCAATGAAATACTCTGTAGTAACAATGTTATTAAATATCTAAACGATTACCGTGATATTTATCTCACCTTCTTAAGCGAACTAAAAGTTATGTTTGAATATGACCAAAACAACAAATACCATTGTTACAATCTTTGGATGCATACATTAAATGTTGTTAATCAAGTTAAAAATGATATTAACACCAGATGGGCAGCCCTTTTACACGACATTGGAAAACCCGCCGCTAAAACTGTTGATGAAAAAACTGGATACTATCATTTCTATGGTCACCCAAGTGTTAGTGAAAGCATATCTCGTATTATATTAAATAGACTGAAGTTCAGTAATCGCGATAAGGATGAAATACTCTTTTTAATTAAATTACATGATTATCCTATCGAATCTCGTAAAACCATTAAAAAAGTTTTGAATCAATGTGATATTTCAACTTTCGATAAACTAATTGACTTAAAAAAAGCTGATAATCATTCAACAAAGCCTGAATATCATATGGAAAACAGTTATTACCAAGACATTTTGAATACAGCACATCAGATTATTAATAACCAAGAGGCTTTTAGAATCGCTGACTTAGCAATTAATGGACACGACTTAATTGATTTAGGAGTTGAACAGACAAAAATCGGAACCATTTTAAAAGAACTATTAGATAAAATATTAAGTGAAGAATTAGAAAACACTAAAAATCATTTAATTGAATATATCAAGGAGAATTATATATGGTAAATGGAATCTTAGTAGAAGTATGTTGTGGAGGTATAGATGATTGTTTGACAGCTGTTGAATGTGGCTGTGATCGCATTGAGTTAAATAGTGCTTTAGAGCTTGGTGGCCTCACTCCTTCACTTGCTGTTTTACAAGAAATAAAACAAAAGAAAAATGATATTAAAGTATGTTGTATGGTAAGACCAAGAGGTGATGGTTTTTGCTATAGCAAACAAGAGTTTGAAATCATGAAAAATGATGCTTGTATATTACTAGAGAATGGGGCGGACGGGATTGTTTTCGGCTTTTTGAATCCTGATAGGACCATCAATAAGCAGTGGACTAAAGAAATGGTTGCTTTAATTCATCCAAAAGAAGCTGTTTTCCATAAAGCTTTTGATAACACTAGTAATCATTTTGAGGCCATTGAAGACCTAATTGATTGTGGTATTGATAGGGTTTTAACAAGTGGTGGTGCTAATTATCCACATGTTGAAGAAGGTTTTGGAGTATTACACAGATTAATTCAAGATTATGGAAGTCAAATACAGATTTTGCCAGGCGGTGGAGTTAGAGAACATAATGTCCAAGAAATTATTAAACAAACTGGCTGCAGTCAAATACATATGACTGCTAAGGAAATAAAAACAGACCCAAGCTCTAAAGGTTCCGATAACAACGGATATGTTACCGTCAGTAAAAATAACCTATTAGCAATCATGCGTCAAATTGAAGAGTTAAAAAAGTAAACATGATGTTTACTTTTTTTCTACAAATTCATATACATAACCATATTGATAATAGTTTAGTTTTTCTAAATCTTCTGGATTGACCTCTCCTATGACATTAACCCTTTCATCTTTAGGTAAATCAACCATAACAATTTGAACTTCACCACTATACCTCTGATAATTCCTGTTATCTATGGTTATAGCACCTTTCTTTCTAACTATGGTGTTATCAGGCTCTATTTCTTGCGCAAATTCAGCCATTTGTCGAGAACTCTTTGATCTAAGACATTTTGGATAACTGTCATATCTAAAGATATGTTTCATCAACACTAAATCTTTGTAAGAATCATCCACCTGACATCTAATAGTAATGATTTCTCCTTCTATCGCATTTTTTAAACAACTTAATTCCCCTTCACTAAAGAATTCATCAGCTAACATAATTGCTTGTACATTGTAGTTATTAATAAGATCTAAAGCAATACTTACAATATCCTTATAACGATGGTCCTCAATTGTTGGCAAACCCTTAAATATGGGCCCTCTAGGGTTTGTGTGTGAAGGAATCATATAGTATGTTACTAAGTCATACTTGCTAAAGAAAGAATCTTGTTTTAAAGCAAACTCTTTTGTTAAACCTGTTTCTTCACGAGGATAAAAATTATGACAAGCCCGTAATTCACAATCAGGCAAGCTATTAAAGAAAGCTATCTCTTTTTCGATTTGTTGTTGGTTGTAAGTAGAAGCATTAATCACAAAGCCTTTAATATTTAACTTATCAAACAATTCTTTGATTTGTTGCTGATTATAACCATAATCAAGGCGAATAAAATCAATCTTTATCTTTTTAATTCTTTCTAATGCTGAACTATTTTCCAGAATTTGCGTTATAAATGGTCCTCCAATATCAATCATAAAACCCATATGATGCTTTTGGGCCAACTCTGCTATCGTAACTACACAA
>CADBLN010000149.1 GCA_902795525.1 uncultured Erysipelotrichaceae bacterium
AAACCATTTAACACTCTTGGTAATTCATTAGCTCTAGCATAAACTCTTAAACCAGGTTTTGAGATACGTCTTAAGCCAGTGATAACCTTTTCGTTATTCTTACCATATTTCAATGTAACAATAATGTTCTTCTTTGAATCGCCATCAATGATGAAATCATTGATATATCCTTCTTCTTTTAAAATCCTAGCGATTTCAACCTTTTCTTTACTTGAAGGAATACTAACACTGTCATGCTTAGCTTGAGCAGCATTACGAATACGTGTAAGCATATCAGCAATTGGATCTGTAGTCATCATATTCTGTTTTCCTCCTTTACCAGCTTGCCTTCTTTACTCCAGGAATTTGGCCTTTATAAGCTAATTCACGGAAGCAAATACGACATAATTTGTATTTTCTTAATACTGAGTGAGGTCTGCCACAACGCTCACAACGAGTATATTCTCTTGTAGAGAACTTAGCAGGCTTATTAGCCTTGTTTATCATTGCTTTCTTTGCCATAGCTTAACCTCCTACTTTGCGAATGGCATACCTAATTCTTCCAATAATGTGTATGC
Source organism: uncultured Erysipelotrichaceae bacterium (assembly GCA_902795525.1). Lineage (GTDB taxonomy): Bacteria > Bacillota_I > Bacilli_A > Erysipelotrichales > Erysipelotrichaceae > RUG521. The sequence continues at coordinate 558 of CADBLN010000149.1, forward strand.
CTCTTCATTTGTCTTAGCGGTAGTAACAATAACAATGTCCATACCTCTAACAATTGAAACTTTATCATAGTTAACTTCAGGGAAGATTAATTGTTCTCTGACACCTAATGTATAGTTTCCTCTGCCATCGAATGATGTCTTTGAAACGCCTCTGAAGTCTCTTACACGTGGTAATGAAACAGAAACTAATTTATCAAAGAAATCATACATACGTTCACCTCTTAAGGTAACTTTACAACCAATTTCCATACCTTCTCTTAATTTGAAGTTAGCAATTGATTTCTTAGCCTTGGTGACGACTGGTTTTTGTCCAGTGATTGCGGTTAACTCTTCAACAGCTTCTTCCAATGCTTTTGGATTTCCAATTGCATCGCCAACGCCCATGTTAACAACAATCTTAACTAACTTAGGACATTCCATAACGGAAGAGTAGTTGTATTGTTTCATCATGTTCTTAACGACTTCATCGTTATATTTTTGATTTAAACGGTTCATCTTGCTCCTCCTTATTTCTTATCGGCTTTTACTTTACTGCCGCTCTTTTTGTTAATTCTGACCTTCTTGTCGCCTTCCATTACGTAGCCAACACGACCAGCCTTTTTAGCTTTTGTGTCATATAACATAACGTTACTAGCGTCAATTGGTGCTTCATGTGACATAATGCCACCATCAGGGTTCAATTGATTAGGTTTAACAGCTTTCTTACGAATGTTAACACCTTCAACGACTACCTGATTTTTATCTTGGTATACAGCTAGGACATCTCCAATTATGCCTTTATCCTTACCAGCAATAACTTGAACTTTATCACCTTTTTTAATTTTCATGTGATTGCCCTCCTATAATACCTCAGGAGCTAGAGAAGCAATTTTTGTGTAATCAGCATCACGAACTTCTCTGGCAACTGGTCCAAAAATACGAGTTCCAACTGGTGTCTTATCATCTTTGATGATAACAGCTGCGTTATCGTCAAATCTAATGTAAGTACCATTTTCTCTTCTTACAGGGTATGTAGTTCTAACAATAACTGCCTTAACTACATCACTCTTTTTAACAGTACCATTAGGAGTTGCGCTTTTAACTGTTGCGACAACAACGTCACCAATAGAAGCGCTCTTTCTAACACTACCACCCAAGCAACGAATTACTAATAATTCCTTTGCTCCTGTGTTATCAGCAACTTTTAATCTAGTTTCATTTTGAATCATATCTTAAGCTACCTCCTATAACACAACTGCCTTCTCAGTAACTTTAACTAAACGGAAACGTTTGGTTGCTGATAAAGGTCTTGTTTCCATGATTTCAACAGTATCGCCCATATGTGCTTCATTGTTTTCATCATGTGCTACTAATTTAGTTGAATACTTTGTATTCTTTCCATATTTACCGTGTCTCTTACTTGTTGAAACCTCGACAACAATTGTCTTATCCATCTTATCTGAGACAACAACACCATGGAATACTTTACGATGTGTTCTTTCCATATCTTAGACCCTCCTTAAGCTCTTTCACTACGACGTTCTGTAAGAACGGTCTTGATACGAGCAATTGTTTTACGGATTTCTTTCATTCTTGCAGGATTTTCTAACACGCCTGTTGCTTGTTGAAAACGTAAGTTAAATAGTTCTTCTTTTAGCTCGTCAACTTGTTTGTTTAAATCAACATCACTTAGTTCACGGATTTCTTTCATTTTTTCCATAACTATTTACCCTCCTGTCCTTTTACTACGAAACGAGTTTTGATAGGTAGCTTGTGAGCTGCTAAACGCAAAGCCTCTCTTGCTACTTCTTCACTTACTTCCGCAACTTCGAATAATACACGTCCAGGTTGTACTACAGCTACCCAGCCATCTGGTGCACCTTTACCACTACCCATACGTACTTCAAGTGGCTTCTTAGTTCTAGCCATATGTGGGAAGATTTTGATCCATACCTTACCACCACGTTTCATATTACGAGTCATAGCAACACGGGCAGCCTCGATTTGGTTGTTTGTGATATAAGCTCCTTCTTCAGCAACTAAACCATATTCACCAAATACAACTTCTCTGCCAGCCTTGCTGCGGCCTTCATAACTAATACGATGAGGTCTTCTGTACTTTGTTCTCTTAGGCATCAACATTTTCAGTTACCTCCTTTTTTTCTACAGGTGCTTCAGTTGGAGCTTCCTGTACTTTGTTTTCTCTTGGTGCGCGATTGTCTTGACGACGGTTGTTGCCACGTCTGCGATCATTTCTTTGACCACTGAACTTTGGAGCTTCAGGATCTTTGACCATTTCGCCTCTAGCAACTTCACCACGGCAAATCCAAACTTTAACACCTAAACGACCATATGTTGTAGCTGCTTCTGACAATGCATAGTCGATATCAGCTCTTAATGTATGTAGAGGTGTAACACCTTCAGAATAGCCTTCTGCTCTAGCGATATCAGTACCACCAAGTCTTCCTGAAACTTGAGTTTTGATACCTTTAGCGCCAGCTCTCATTGTCTTTTGAATAGCTCTCTTTTGAGCTGTTCTAAATGATGCTCTTTGTTCTAGTTGTTCAGCAATGCTGTCAGCAACTAATTTTGCATCTAAATCAGGATTAGCAACCTCAACTACCTTAATGTTGATTTGCTTTCCTGAAGTTAGCTTAATAAGTTCTTTCTTTAACTTTTCAACTGTTTCACCGTTAGTGCCAATGATAACACCTGGACGAGCACTCTTAATAATAATATCTACTTTATTCTTAGTACGCTCGATTTCAATACGGCTTACAGCTGCAGATTTTAATTCTTTGAAGAGGTATTTACGGATCTTAATGTCTTCTTGTAAAAGAGTTCCGTATTCTTTTTCAGCATACCATCTTGATTCCCAATCACGGATAATACCAACACGTAATCCGACTGGTGATACTTTTTGACCCATAAGTTTACCTCCTATTCTCTCTCGTCAACAATCACTGTAATATGACTTTGACGTTTCATGATTGGACTTGCTGAACCTTTTGCTCTAGGCATCCAACGTTTTAAGGTTCTAGCTTCGTCTGCATAACAAGCTTTAACATATAATTTGTCTTCGCTTAAGCTATGGTTGTGAGTGGCATTAGCCACAGCACTGTTTAATACTTTCAAAATGATTGGTGATGAAGCACGTGGTGTAAATTTCAATATTGCTTGTGCTTCTTTTACATCTTTCCCTCTGATAAGATCTAGCACTAGTCTAGTTTTACGAGCAGATTGACGTACGCCTTTTGCGATTGCTTTTACTTCCATCTTTCTTTACCCTCCTAAACTATGCCTTTTTATCTTCAGCAGTATGTCCACCGAACTTTCTAGTTGACACAAATTCACCTAACTTATGACCAACCATATCTTCTGTAACATATACAGGAACATGTTCTTTACCGTTATAAACTGCAAATGTATGTTCTAGGAATGCAGGGAAGATTGTTGAACGGCGAGACCAAGTTTTGATTACTTCTTTTTTGCCACTTTTGTTCATTTCTTCAACCTTCTTTAATAGGCTTGCATCACAATAAGGGCCTTTCTTAATACTACGACTCATTTACTAACTTCCTCCTTCCTACTTACTGTTTCTTCTACGTACGATTAGTGCGTTAGAAGCCTTATTCTTTTTACGAGTTTTAACACCCATAGCTTTCTTGCCCCAAGGTGTCATTGGTGACTTACGTCCGATTGGTGTTCTACCTTCACCACCACCATGAGGGTGGTCAACAGGGTTCATTGCTGAACCTCTAACAGTTGGTCTAATACCCATCCAACGAGTTCTACCAGCTTTACCAATATTAACTAGTGAGTGGTCGCCATTACCGACAACACCAATTGTGGCACGGCAGTTTCCTAAGAACTTCCTAACTTCACCACTAGATAATCTTACTAGTACATATTTACCTTCACTACCCAAGATCTGAGCACTACAGCCAGCGCTTCTTGCGACTTGGCCACCTTTACCAGGTTTTAATTCAACATTGTGAATGAAGGTACCATCAGGCATATTGTTTAATTGGCAACAATTACCAACTTTAATATCTGCACTTTCTCCTGATACTACTTGTGCTCCAATTTTTAGAGTTTCTGGAGCAATGATGTAGCGTTTTTCACCATCAGCATAGTGTAATAATGCGATATTAGCACTACGGTTTGGATCATATTCAATTGCTGCTACTTTTGCAGGCACATTATCTTTGTTTCTCTTGAAATCGATAACACGATATGCCCTCTTGTGTCCGCCACCTTGGTGACGAGTTGTGATACGACCGTTATTATTACGCCCACCCTTTGAATTCAATGGTACTAATAATGAACGTTCTGGCTCTTTTTTTGTTAAATGACTATAGTCTAAAGTAGTCATGCCTCTACGACCATTTGTCGTTGGCTTATACTTTTTAATCGCCATACTTTCTTTTCCTCCTTACGCATTATTGTCCGGAAATAGCGTACTTCTTCCGATATTAATTAATTCTTAGCCTTCTTCGTATAAGTTGATTGAGTAGCCATCAGCCAATTTAACAATTGCTTTTCTGATGCCACCAACTGTTCCAACATAACGTCCTAAACGTTTTGTCTTATTTGGAGTGTTAACAATGTTAACCTTTTCAACTTTTACATTAAAGATTTCTTCAACAGCTAGTTTAACAGCTGTTTTATTAGTACCTTTTGCAACTTCAAAGGTGACTTTATTGTCTTCTTCTTGATTCTTCATTGTCTTTTCAGTAACGATTGGACGAATGATAATATCTCTTGCTGCCATTATTTCAACGCCTCCTCAATCTTCTTAACTGCCGCTTCTGTTGCAACTAGCGTATAAGCGTTTGCCATATCTAAGCAGCTTAAGCCATCAGCTGTTGTGAAGGTTGCATTTTGTAGATTGCGCATTCCTAACCAAGCATTTTCCCAATCTTCTTCAACATCGAATACGAATAATACTTTACGGTTTAAGCCTAAATCATTCATAACCTTTGTGAAGTCCTTTGTCTTAGGATTATCTAACTTAATTTGATCTACAACCACTAGAGCTTTATCAGCTACAAATGATGATAGATAAGAACGTAATGCCAATCTGCGAACCTTACGGTTTAAGCGATAGCCATAACTTCTTGGTGTTGGGCCAAAGACGATACCGCCACCTCTCCATTGAGGAGCTCTGATTGAACCTTGTCTAGCTCTACCAGTGCCTTTTTGACGCCATGGCTTTTTACCACCACCTGATACCTCAGAACGCCCTTTGGTATCATGAGTACCTTGTCTCAATGATGCTTGTTGCATTATTACTGCATCAAACATTGCTTGTTGATTTGGCTCAATACCAAATACAGCTTCATCTAATGCTAAGTCTTTTAGTTCTTTACCAGTTTGATCTAAAACCTTAACTTTTAACTTTTTAGTTGCTATACATTAAGCCTCCTCTGTTTCAGCAGGTGCTTCTTCAGTTGTTTCGGCAACTTCTTCAGTTGCTGCCTCTACGGTCTCTTCTACAACTTCTTCAACTGCTGCTTCTACTGGTGTTTCTTCAGCAACTGGAGCTTGTTCTACATGTATGTAGTTTACTAACTCAACTGGGTCAACATGCTTAACATTCTTTACAGTTGTTTTGATTAGAACAACACCTTTACGTGGTCCTGGAACATTACCTTTGATTAAGATTACGTTGTTTTCCAAGTCTACTTTAATAACTTCTAAGTTTTGATTTGTGGTTGTGTAATTACCTTCATGTCCAGCCATCAATCTACCTTTATTGATGTAACCATTGTTACGTCCGATAGTAGCTAATGAACCAACAGCTCTACGTGTTTTTGAAACACCGTGAGTTCTAGGTTGAAGTGCTTGGTTATTTCTATAAACAGCACCCATGAAGCCTTTACCTCTTGAGATACCTTGAACATCTACCATGTCGCCAGCTGCAAATAAATCAGCTTTAACAACTGCACCAACTTCTAAGTCAGCCATTTCATCGCTCTTAACTTCGCGATAGAATCTCTTAGGAGCTGTATTAGCTTTTTTAGCGTGGCCAATGTTTGCTTTAGTAGCTCTATGTTCAACAACATCTTCCATACCTAATTGAAGTGCTACATAACCATCATTCTCGATTGTCTTCTTTTGTGTTACAACATTAGGTTGAATTTCAACTACGGTCACTGGAATTAAAGTGCCATCAGTTGTAAATACTTGAGTCATTCCAAGTTTACGTCCAATAATACCTTTCATGATGTTCACCTCCAATGTCCTATAACTTGATTTCGATTTCGACACCACTAGGCAATTCCAATCTGCTTAATGCATCAATTGTTTCGGATGTTGGGCCGATAATCTCAATCAATCTCTTATGAGTTCTAATTTCGAACTGCTCACGTGAATCTTTATACTTATGAGTAGCTCTGATAACTGTTACTACCTGTTTCTCAGTTGGTAGTGGAACTGGTCCTATTACTTTCTTAGCGCCATGATTCATTGCTGCTTCAACTATTTTCTTACTAGCTGAATCAATTGAACGATGCTCATACGCCTTTAGACGAATACGGACAGTATTCTTTGCTTTTGCCATGGATATTTCCTCCTTTGCTATTGTCTATTCCATGATAGACCCGCTCGATGCGAATTCCCCGGCCACACACCATGACAACGAATATCAGTGTGCCGGCAACCTCGCACTTCCACACGGTCGCTGAATAATAATACCAAAGAAAAAAAGTGAAATCAACACTTTTTTTCATTAAATTATAAATATTATATTATTAATATAAATCGTAATAAGTTATCAACTCAACACCATCTTCTTTTATTCTCTTCATCAATTCTTTTGATGTTACCATCTCATGGTCTCTTACACGTTCAATTGATAAAGTTGTTAAGTTTAATAAATCTGCATCTAGATATCCAGGATGTCCACCAATCATGACATAGTCTTGAGTCAACAGATAATCCCAGTTATCCAAAACATCTTTTAATGGGTTCTTGTTGATTTGATCCATTGGGTCAAACACCTTCTTTTGGGAAGCTAATGAAATCTCACCCTTTGCTCTTTTAATTTCCATGATACTAGCAAACTTATATTTCTCTCTAATGTCTTGAGAATAAGGTACACCCTCTTCCTGTGAAATCCTTTTAATTGCTTCCACATAATGCTCATGAGAAATTGAATGACCATGTAAGTAACCAGGCTTCTTACCAGTTAACTCAACGAAATAATCATATTGCGCTCTAATTTCTCTATATGTCTCTTCATAAGGGAACATTTCTCTACGTCCTTGCTCCGTTTGCCAGCGTGGATCCCTAATTCTGGCACCAGACCTAATGAATTCGCCATTTTCATCTACTAAATGTGGAACATCTTTTGGGTCACACTTAGAAGGCCCCGATACCAAATTAAAGTCGATTCCAAAACAAGCTTGTGGTCTTGCAGGCATTTCACTACAAGCCCAAGGAGCAATTGGCATGTTCGCAAACAAACCAGTATTTCTTAAAATACCATTATCAATGGCATCAAGCAGCCCATAAGTCACTGCTTTTGTGAATCCATAATCATCACCTTGTACTAATAACTTCATCTTTTTCTCCTTATTTAATTTATCTTGTTTTCAACTACAAACTCTTTGTTGAAAACATCTCCTTCTTTTTCGCGGTCATAAACTAGACGACCTTCAGCATAAGTTGCTAATGCTTCATATTGATCCGAAATAACAACTAGGTCAGCATCCTTGTACACAGATATTTCGCCCTTCTTATCGGCCATACCATATTTAATACATGGATTTAAGCTAGACATTCTAATAACTTTTTCCATTGGAATATGTAGTTTTTCCACAAGATTTCCAATACCGTATAACACAGGTTTTGAAGAACCCATTAATCGGCCAGTATCAGTTAAAACAAATCCTTCTTCTGTCACATTCATGGTCATATCTGCACGTAAGCCTCTATATTTCCCAACTGGAGCACCAGCCATTTGCGAACAATCAGAAATCATCATAAAGCGGCCATAATCATGCATCATGAAATATAATTGCAACATTGGCAAGGAGATATGCAAACCATCACAAATGATTTCATACATCATATTCTCATTCTGCAAACAAGCACCCAAACCACCAATGTCTCTATGATGAATACCAGTCATAACATTGCCTAAATGCGTTGCTACTGTGAAACGTCCCGCCAGGGCTTTCTTAGCTTCTTCATAATTGAAATCGCTATGGGCAAAAGCAATTGTAATTCCCTGTGATAAGAAATAATCAATGATTGGATCTACGCCAGGAATTTCAGGTGCAATAGCTACTAATTTTAGCTGCCCTCTGCCATCTTCTACCATCTGTTTGGCGGTTTCAAGAGACACTTCAGGCCAACCTGTTTTGATTCCTTTTTCCCCAACCCTGTTTAACCATGGGCCTTCTGAATGGATGCCAACGATGGTTGCTCCATCATTGTCTTGTTCCATTGCCTTTGCAATATGTTTAATCATTTTGACACTAACTGTTGGAAAGACATTTGTTACCCCTTGAGCAGCTAAACCTTTCAAATATCCTTTTATTTGCTCTTCAGCTTTTTCTTCGGCTACGGATTCCGTAAAGCCATATCCCATAGTGCCATGATTATGAGTATCAAAGATTCCTGGTATTATGCGATTATTACCATAATCAATTACATCACAACCATCATAATGGTCCATAATTTCAACAATTCGTTTACCTTCAATTCTTAAGTAGGCATTCCTGACACCTTCACTTGTGTAAACTCTATTTGAATGAATTACCATTGCCAACTACCCTCCTTTTCTAATTGCTAATGGATTTATTAATATATGATTTAAGTGTTTGATAAATCATTTCTAGTCTTTTCATATCGATATCGTGATCTTTGTCACTGCCAACATGCTTAACAACAAACTGTTTATTCTCAACATCACCGCAAGAAATCTGAATTATATCATCAAAGAACCTTAAAGCATTGCTTGGTTCTCTATATATTTTTTCTTCCATTCCAGCCTTCAGTAACATTGTAACATCACTGCTGCCTCTATGAGCCACAACACATCTATTTCCATAAGATAAATTATCTAAATAAATAATTTTCTTTTTATTTCCTACTTTTTCCTTTAATAAATCTAAACCCTCATATGAATTGACTGTTTGATCTAGCAAGACAAAGGCAACTTTTTCATTATCTATTTCCTCTGCCAGCTTCATTATGGTAGCGACTGCTGCTGAATTACGTGAAAAGTTCACTGTATTCGCAATTCCCGTGGTCATTTTATATATGACATAAAGGATAACCGCAATCGCAATTCCTGCAAGTATTTTCAAGTAAAGCTGATAGTTTCCAAAACCTCTAACTATTAAAAACATCACTAAGCTTAAAACAATTGCAGCTACAACCTTGACAATCAAAGAAGCCTGTTGCTCTTTGATGTTAGCTTCCATATTAAATGGATAATACTTCATTTCTATATAAGCTTTTTCTGGTGTGTCATAAGCACCACATACAATGATATTGGCCTTATCCACATTTCCCATCTCTATTGAAGCAATATGCCTAAAAGCAGAATGCTTACTTTCAAAAGAAACTTCTTTTCCTATTCTCTTGCAACATTCTGTAATAAATGCCAAAAATAATTCTTTTTGTTTTCTGGTATATCTGGCGCTCATCTCGACGCCATACAACATCATTTTATCTTTCATAATTTTAAGAAAAGCGGGCAGTTAAAAACTACCCGCTTATTAAACACTTTCTAGAAAATGCCTACAAATGCGCCTAAAATACCAAACGCTAAAATGCCAAGTACTAATTGAGTAGGACGACGGCCTTTTCTAATTTGACTTACTAGGAAGAATAATAAGATTGGTCCTAATAAGTTAGGGAAAATACTATTCAAAGTATCACCAATGTTTGTGACAGCACCACCAATGTTGATTTCCCAATTTAATGGAACTCTAACCATTGAAGCAGTCATAGCACCAATCATCATTAAACCCATAACAGAAGCAGCTTTTGTTAGTGAGTTCATTAAGCCAGATTGGAAGATTTGGTCGATAAACTCTGTACCTAAAATATATCCATAGCGAATGAATAAGAAACGAGTAATCTCTTGTGGTACCATGTAAAGAATAATAAACATGATAGTTCCCAAGAAATTTCCTTGAGCACATAGACCAATACCAATACCAGCGGCAATGATTCTGATACAGTTGAAGAATATTGAGTCGAACATACCAGCTGTTGGACCCATTAATGCAGCTTTAACGTTTTCAATTGTTTGTGCTGGCAAACCATTCTTCTTGTGTTCGTTTTCCATTGCATATACTAATGAAGCAATGAATGCGAATGGAACAGCGTGTGTGTTAAAGAAGTTTTGATGACGGCGATAAGCTTCTCTTTTTTCATCCAAATCATCTGCATAGATACTTTCAATTGCAGGAGTCAAAGTGATAGTGAAACCATTTGCCTCCATCTTTGTCATTGTGAAGCCCCAGAATACGGAGTGAGAACGCCAATACATTGACTTTAATATTCTCTTCTCTTCTGCGCTTAATTCATTATATTTTCTAGCCATTAGAAGAAATCCTCCTCATCATTTGCCACACCACCAGCAACTTTGCCAGTTAGTTCTGTTTTTAAATCATTTGTTTGTTTATCTCTAAAGAATGTAACGAATGCGATAGCTGCAGCAAAGATAGCAATTGGTAAATTGCCTAAGCCTAAGTATGCGGCTAAAACATAACCTACGAAGAAATAAACACCTGTTTCATTAGACCAGATCATAGCAGTTGTAATTGCGAAGCCGATAGCTGTCATCATGCTTGAAGAAGCACCTAAACCAGCTCTTAACCAGCCTGGTAATTGGCCTAATAATGTTTGTAGCCCATCAATTCCATATGCAACAGCAATAAACAATACGATTGTTGGGACAATACGTGAAATGAACAATTGGAATGGTAATAGGATACCAATAAACTTCTTTGGTTTCATTTCAAGTGCAAGTTTTTCCCAGAATGGAGCCAAAGATGCGAAGATAGGAGTAAACATTGAGCTGAATGATGACATCAATGTTCCGATTGGCATAGCTAAAGCTAAGCCTTCTTCTGCACTTGTTCCAGTTAGGATAGTAAATGCAACTGCAAGTATTGAGGAAGTACATGCATCAGCAGGTACAACACCACCGATAGCTGAAATCCCCATAAAGATTGATTCTAATGCAGCGCCCATTACAATACCGGTTTGGAATTCACCTAAGATTAAACCAGCAATAGGAGCAACTACAATAGGACGAGTAAATGTTTGGTCTGAAGTCATTGTATCTATGCCTTGTACAAGCCAGTAAACAAAGATACACTTCAATGCAGCACCAACCATATTCATAAAATAGATTCTCCTTTCTTTAATCTATGCTTAAGCCATTAAATGACTAAAAGCCCATAAGCTTCTTCAAATCTTCTGGAATGTTTTCTGGAGTTGTTTGATAAACAATCTCTTCAATTCCTTTTGATTTTGAAACTTCATAAATCTTCTTAAATAATTCAGCTTCTGCAGGATATGCATAAAGGTTAGCAGCATAAGTATGACGTTGTTCATCACCTATCCTTGAAGCAACCCTGCCATAGTTACCAATGTTAACCTTTGGAATGTTTGGAACACTTTCAATAAGTCTTAAAGTATCCTCTGGATTATTGGCAATTAAAAGAATCTTTAACTCAGCAGCACGGGCATCATTTAAAAGTACAATTGCATCATCAACGCTCTTAATAGCAACTTTGCATGTTGATGGTGCCGCCATCATTAAAGACTTTTGAACAATAGTATCACTTGCAGCATAGTCGTTTGCAACTACAATTCTATTGACATCAATATGACGAGACCATTTAATAGCCACTTGGCCATGAATCATTCTTTCATCTAAACGCAATAGTTGAATCATTATTATTCCTCCTTTGTGAACACGCTGTAAGCGCATTCATCAGATATTTTAATAGTATCATAACCAAAAGCGTTGAAAATTAAAAAATTGCGTTTACCTAAACGCAATTTTGTGAACACCGTTAATACAATCTATCATTTAGAAGTCTTTTTCTTACTGATTGAACAGCATATTCCCTTAAATCATTGCCAACAAGCTTTTTAGAATCTTGGATTATAGCAGGAATCAAATCAAAGACAAACTTGGTCAATGATGGATCTTTCTTAAAATCTACTGACACAACAAACACATGCTGTATCTTTCTGTTATTAATCTTACTCATCCTTTTGATGTTGTAATATTCCATGAAAGGATGTTTTACCATCGCAGATGGCATAAACAACATGACCATATTTTGGACTACTGATCGCCACAAGCTTTCTTGAAGATATTCTTTCATACTGCCATCGTCAGCCCACTTATCATGGATAGCTTCTATCAATTGGTATATATCTTTAAACTCACAATTATTATGAATATAGAAATTACCTTCTAATCCTGAATTCTTAACAATTGTATCCAAATCTAAAGACTTACTTAATAAGAATAACTTTAAGACCTCAAGACCATGTTTATTAATAGGATAATCAATAGAAACATAGTCCCATTGGTAGCGATATAAGGCATCCGAAAAGTTCATGATGATGCAATCTAAATCATTTTTTTCATATTCACGCATTTCATATAATTCCAACGCCTCAATTTTTTCAATAT
>CADBLN010000150.1 GCA_902795525.1 uncultured Erysipelotrichaceae bacterium
AGTGCTGTATTAGGATTCGTACCTCAGATGTTAGTGTTATTCTTAATGCTTTGTATTCTTGAAGATTGTGGTTATATGGCTCGTGTTGCCTTTGTTATGGACCGTATTTTCCGTAAATTTGGATTATCAGGAAAGAGCTTTATTCCAATGCTGATTGGTTCTGGCTGTGGAGTTCCTGGTATTATGGCAACTAGAACTATTGAAAATGAACGTGATCGTCGTATGACTATAATGACCACTTGTTTCATTCCTTGTGGGGCAAAGATTCCAATCATTGGTTTGATTGCTGGTGCTGTATTTGATAACGCAGCTTGGGTAGCAACTTCTGCTTACTTCATTGGCGTTGGTGCAATTATAGTTTCAGGAATCATGTTGAAGAAGACAAAAATGTTTGCTGGAGACCCTGCTCCATTTGTAATGGAATTACCAGCATACCATGTTCCTTCAGTAGAAAATGTTCTCAGAGGAACTTGGGAAAGAGGATGGAGCTTTATCAAACGTGCCGGTAGTGTAATCGTCTTATCAAGCATATGTATTTGGGTATTGAACTCATTAACATTAGAAGGTGGATTGCATTACATCGGTGAAGGTGAAGAAACAAGTATTCTTGAAGTTATAGGTACTGCGGTAGCATTCATCTTTAAACCATTAGGTTTTGGTACATGGCAAGCTACAGTTGCAACTGTTCTTGGCTTAGTTGCTAAAGAGGATGTTGTTGGCACAATTGGTACTTTAATTAGTATGGAAAATCTACCGGATTTAGTTGATGAAGGTGCAAATATTATGGGAGCATTAGACCTCTTCTTCAATGGAAGTGCCATTGCAGCATATTCATTCATGTTATTTAACTTATTGTGTGCCCCTTGCTTCGCTGCTATGGGTGCAATCAAACGTGAAATGAACAATGCTAAATGGACCATTATTGCAATTGGTTATATGACAGGGTTTGCATATGTCATATCATTGATTGTCTACCAAGTTGGTTCAGCCTTAACAGGTGGATTAAACGTAGTTGGTCTTTTAGTAGCATTACTTTGTTTGGGCTTTATGCTTTACATGCTATTTGTTAAGAAATATCATGAAAGTGAGAAACTAACTCAAGAGGTAAGGGTTAGTTAGTTCATAAAAGATAGGAGGAATTCCAATGTTTTGGATACAAAATAATCTGGCAAACATAATAACGTTGTTATGTATTGGATTGCTGATTTATATATGTGTTAGAAATCTAATTAATGATAAGAAGTCTGGTGTTCCTTCTTGTGGGGCTAAATCATGTGCAAGTTGTTTAGGTAAATGTGGCTTATACGATGCATGTGAGATGATAGCAAATAGAGAAAAGAAAAAGGATATGGTCAATTAAACTGACCATATCCTTTGTTTTAAATAAACTATTTCTTCTTTTTTAACAAATCTCTTATTTCAGCCAATAATTCTTCTTGAGTAGGACCAGCTGGTTCTTCAGCAACTGTCTCAGCTGGCTTTATCATTGCTTCTTTAGCTTTGTTAAAAGCTTTGATGAAAATGAATAAGCATAATGCTGTCAATACGAAGCTAATAATAGCAGTTAAGAAATTACCATAGCCAATGCCATTCCAAGCCATACTAGCTAAACCATCTGTATTGCCAAAAATAAGGCCAAGGATAGGAACAAAAATATCTCCAACTAATGATGAAATAACACCGCTGAAGGCACCGCCTATAATAACACCTATAGCCAAATCAATTAGATTTCCACCAATTGCAAACTCCTTAAATTCTTCAAAAAACTTTTTCATATATACCCTCCTGTACAACAAAAAATTTTAGCACAAGATTAAGCCTATTTCAATTTATGATATACTATAAGCACATGCGCCCGTAGTTCAGTGGATTAGAATATTTGATTCCGATTCAAAAGGTCGTAGGTTCGATTCCTACCGGGCGCGCCAAAGGTGAAATATGAAATATAAAGCAATACTATTTGATTTAGATGGAACACTACTGGATAGTTTAGATGATTTAACGGACGCTACCAACGCAACCATGCGACAGTTTCAAAGGAATGAGAGAACAAAGGAAGAAGTTCGGCAGTTTGTTGGTAATGGCATTGTAAGATTAATCAGAGAAGCAGCAGGTGAGGGTTTTGAATATTTAAATGAAGCCGTAGCTTTTCAACGGGAATATTATGATGCTCATAGCGTAATTAAGACAAAACCTTATGATGGTATTTTGGAAATGCTGGAGGTTTTAAAGCGAAATGGTGTCAAAATGGCCATTGTCTCCAATAAACCACAACCAACAGTAACAAAGCTAAAAGAGCTGTTTTTTGAAGATTATATTGATGTGGCAATTGGAGAAACACCTAATGTTAAACATAAACCAGAACCAGATACTTTGTTTGAAGCGCTAGATAAATTGGCAGTGAATAAAGATGATGCGGTATATGTAGGTGATTCTGAAGTTGATGTTTTAACTACTGGAAACGCTTCAATGGAAGGTCTTTTTGTTGATTGGGGCTTTAGGGACAGAGAAGTGTTAAAACAAGCTGGGGCAAAGGAAATTTGTTCAAATCCTGAAGAACTGCTATATGCACTGAATAATCATAAAGAATTGCATCGGGAGATTGAAGATTATCTAGAAGATAATATTATTGAAGATACCCTATCAGCAATTGATAAACTTCCTTCTTCCAGGAAAAAGTTTTTATCTAATTATGTTGAAGAAGTCTCAGTAGGGGCACAATTATCACAACGCAGTATTGATGATGTGATTGACCAATTAGATGAGAGTTTTTCTGAATCAGTCTTAAGACTTATTGATGATAAAGGATATAGTGATGTTGAAGTATATAAGAGGGCAGGAATAGATCGGAAACTGTTCTCAAAGCTTAGAAGCAATGTAAACTATCAGCCTTCTAGGAATACTGCTTTGTCATTATGCTTAGCTCTTAAACTTTCTTTGGATGAAACCAAGGACCTTTTAAACAAAGCTGGTTTTGCGCTAAGTAAATCAAATAAGGCAGATATGATAATTAAGTTTTTCATTGAAAAAGAAGATTATGATTTATATAAAGTCAATGAGGCTTTAAATCACTTTGGTGAAACCTGTTTGTAAATGTCGTTTTACAAACGACCACGTCAGTTTAGTTGAATGGTATCCTCTGTTTGTGAAACGGAGGATTTTTAAATGACAAAGACAATAGAATTAGTATTTATTTTAGACAGAAGCGGTTCAATGGGAGGCCTAGAATCAGACACAATTGGTGGTTATAACTCATTGTTGAAGGAACAAAAAGAGTCAAAGGCAAACATCAACGTTAGCACAGTTTTATTTGATGACAGGTATGAGCTATTACATGATCGTGTTGCCATTGATAAAGTTAAGCCAATTACCAAAGAAGAGTATTATGTGAGAGGCTGTACAGCTTTAATGGATGCGGTAGGGAAAACTGTGGATAGGCTTGACGAAGTTGTTGATGATGATGCCAGAGTGATGATGGTAATCACAACTGATGGTTTGGAAAATGCCAGTCGTAATTACAACCAAAGAGAGATCAAAAGAATGATTGAATCTCACAAGGAAAAAGGATGGGAATTTATCTTTCTAGGCGCAAATATTGATGCGATAGAAACAGCTAGATATTATGGCATTAGTGAAGATAGAGCCAGTAATTATCAAAATGATTCAAAGGGTGTTGCGACTAACTTTAAATCATTGTCTAAACTTGTTCAAAGTTTTGAGTGCGGTTGTGCTGTTGGTGCTGATTGGAAGGAAGAAATAGAAGAATACTATGAAAAAACAAATGGGTAAGGCAGCATCTACATGGGTGTGCTCAATTGACGATTAATACCTTTTTGACTATAATATTAAGGAAGAAACACACGATTTCGGGCATGAATCTCTATGATTTATGCTCGTTTAATTGGGTATTTATCTTTAGAATAGAAGGTGATAAAATGGGCGCAAGAGCTGAAAGAAATTATGACCCAAATAGTATCACAAATACGCAGCAGTTTATTCAAAGTTTGGTTAACAAGAAAGTGCAAGTCACTTACCACAACAGGGGTAAAGACATTTGTGATGAAGGCATTATAACTAATGCTTTTAAAAATATCTTTATTTTTGAATATGAACGTAATGGTAGAGTATTTAAAGAGTCATTCACTTATTCAGATGTCATGACTGAAGAGATTGTTATTACTGAATGTTAACAAGCACCAGTGGCGGAATCGGCAGACGCGTACGTCTCAGACGCGTATGATTATATCGTATGAGTTCAAGTCTCATCTGGTGCACCATTGAATCTAAACCCAGACCTTTAGGCTTGGGTTTTGTTTTTTGTGTTATGATATATAATGTATTGGGAGGATGAATTATGTTTATTATTTGGGGAACTAAAGTTATTAATAAGAAACTGGATTTTGTTCAAGAGGTTCTTTGTAATCATTGTGGCAGAAGAGGAATTATAGAGGTATATAAGCAAAGTACTGCCTTTACTCTTTTTTATATTCCAACTTTTAGGTGGGGTACAAAGTATTTGGCAAGGATGAGTTGTTGTGGTTTTGTTATTGAACTGGATAAGGATTTAGGTAAACAAATTGAAAAAGGAGAAATCCAACAATTGAGTAAGTATTTATTTCCTGAGGGACAGCATGTACATGTTTGTGCTAACTGTGGAAATGAATACAAAGGTGATGGCAAGTTTTGCCCAAAATGCGGAAATGAGTTTAGCGAATAGACAACCGATTGGTTGTTTTTTTTTATGATATAATTGTTTTACGGAGATGGTTGAATGGAATACTTTGTTATCATTTTATTACTGATAATTGTTGGGCTCTTTTTTATTGCACGAAAGAATCTGATGGTGACAATTGGACGTAACTATAATCAACAGCCTTTAGATCCCGATAAAGTTCCAAGCAGCAGTAAGACATATGTCGCTCAAAGCTATTTCGCTTACCAACAAATAAAAGATGATGTAATGGAAGAAGTATCAATAACCAGCAGTGATGGATTAAAACTCAAAGGAAAACTGTTTAAGTTTAATCCAGCTACTAAAAAGGTGTGCATTGGTTTTCATGGATTCCATGCTTATGGCTTAAGAGATATGGCTAGGTTTGCGCCTTTATATAAGAGTTTAGGTTATGATTATTTAATCATTGACCAAAGAACTCACAATGCTTCGGAAGGAAAGTATATTACTTTTGGAGTCAATGAACGATATGATGGCTTATTGTGGATTAAGGAAATAATTCGCCGTTATGGTGAGGATGTTCAAATAGTAATCCATGGTGTTTCAATGGGGGCCGCAACGGTTTTAATGATTTCAGGCTTAAAAGAGTTAGCTGAACAAGTAAAGTTTGTGATAGCAGATTGCAGTTACAGTAATATGTATGATGAAACTGAATATGTAATGAAAAAGGACGGGGCTGGTAACCTGCAAAGAAAGCTTCAATTGGCCTTTACCATGTTTTATGGAAAAGTTTTTGTTGGCTGTACCATCAAGGAAGCTTCTCCAATAGATGCAGTTAAAAATTCGAAAGTTCCTGCATTATTAATACATGGCAAAGAAGACGATTATGTTCCTTATTACATGCTGGATGCAATTGATCAGGCTTATGCAGGGGAGCACCATACTTACAGGGTAAATGGCGCCGCTCATGCGATGAGTTATGTTGAAGATCCTGAAGGTTATAATCATGAGATTATTACATTATTAAATAAATACGTAAGGTAGGTGTTGGATATGCAAAGAGTTTCAAAATTTGAAAAAGTTTCTTTGGAACAGTTTAAAAGAGATGTGCTGGATAACTATGATTTTTCAGATGATTTTATAGTTATATGCCACCAAGACTTATCCTTGCCAAAAAGAGCAACAACTCAAGCTGCTGGTTATGATTTCCATTTACCATTTGATTTGGTTCTTAACCCTGGTGATAGTGTTAAAATTCCAACAGGGATAAGAAGTCAAATTGAAGATGGTTGGGTTTTACAGATTTTTCCAAGAAGTTCTTTAGGATTTAAATATAAATTACAGTTGGACAACACTGTTGGTATTATTGATGCTGATTATTACAATGCGGATAATGAAGGGCATATTATTGCCAAGATCAGTAATAATGGAGATAAGATGGTGGAACTCAAAAAAGGCGATCGTTTTGTCCAGGGAATATTTGTTCCTTTTGGCATAACCATGGACGATGATACTGACGCAAGAAGAATTGGTGGCTTTGGTTCTACAGATAAGTAATGAACTAGAGTTTAATATAGAAGGTGTATGGAGGATTACTTATGAAATTAAAGGAAAAACTATTGGGAATAAGCAATAGATATTTGAAGGTTTTTAAAAGATTTCCAATCAGTTTTAGTGCTTCGTTAGTTTTCACTTGTATCTGCATTTATAGCATTATTACAATTGATAACATAAATGATGAAGTGGCTTACGCTATAGCCAGCTGTGGTTTGGTTATGATCTGGGGTCTGCTTTTAGAACTTGCCAGCGAATATGGATTCAGCAAGTTTAATAAAGTGGTTAACTGCATCATTTCAATTGTTATAGCAGTAGCAAATTTTTTTGTTTTGAACAACTTTACTAACGATTATATCACTTTGGCAGAAACTGGCATATTTGCAGCAGGCATTTGTTTGGTAATGGCTTTGCTATACAAATACAACAATGAAAAGGAGATGTTTCCTTGGATTATTCATTCGTTTTTCTATTCAACAATAGCAACAACTGTTGTTTTTGTTGGCTTGTTGATATGCCTATTGGCATTTAACTTTTTGATATATAGTATTGACGAATTATATAAACTGGTTTTAATATTGGCCGATCTTTGTGAAGTATTTGCCTTGTATAACCTATTCATTTCTTTCATTCCTGAAAAGGGCCAGGAAATGCCGATTTCAAATATGCATAGAAGTATCATTCATAAATTGTTATTCTATGTGTACATTTTACTAGTTGGCATATTGTATTTATACATTGCCAAGATTATCATTACCTGGAAAATGCCAGTGGGAGTACTAAATTGGTTTGGTTCATTGACCTTACTATTCTATGTTTTCTTCCAGCTAAATCTGTTAGGGGAAGACAATAGTTTGCAAGGATGGTTTAAAAAGTTTGGTGGTCTTGCCATAATTCCTATTCTATTAGTGCAGTTATTTGCTATTTACATTAGATTAAATTCTTATGGCTTGACAAGTGTTAGATACTTATCTTTAGTTTTAATTTTAATCGCAATGTTATTTATTATTAATTCTCAGTTAAAGAAAAACTATGCTTTTGTCTTTGCTGTTACGGCAGTAATCATGGGAATTATAACCATTAGTCCTTTGAATATTTTTAACGTTCCAAACTGGAATCAAGAAGGGATTTTAAAGAAAGCATTACTTGAATCAGGTGTTTTGGCAGATGGAGAATTAAATATTAAAAAAGTTGAGGACTTAAGTGAAGAGCAAAAGGATAAGATTGTTGGTGCTTATGACTACCTGCGTTATTCACAAGGGAACAAAAGTGAATTTGTAAACATGGTTCTAGACTCAGAGTTGCGAAGAACCATTTATAAAAAAGATTCTCCTGCTACTAGTTCATATCTTTATTACCATGAAGACATATCAAAAGCTTATGACATTCATGATTATAAAACAGTAGAACATGTCTATAGCCAGGATGTTACAAATATTGCAGGTTTTGATTGCAGTGATTTAGTTAATCTATGGATTAAAAAGAACACAGAAGGGAAAACAATGACCTCCCCAGTCGAGCTGATTTTACCTGAGGCTAAAATATTGTTTGTTAATTTGGATATATCGTATACTATAGGTGATTTGAATATTAAGAAAGCTTATATTGAGGCATATGTTTTTAGAAAGTAGGAAAATATGAAAATAGGAATTGGGAATGATCATACTGCTGTTGATTTAAAGAATGAAATAATTAAGCATTTAGAAGAAAAAGGGTATGAAGTAATTAACTATGGTACTGATAGTACTGAAAGATTTGACTATCCGGTAGCAGGATATAAAGTGGGCAAGGCTGTAGCAAATAAAAATGTCGATTTGGGAATCACTATTTGTGGTACTGGTATTGGTATTTCACTGGCAGCAAATAAAGTTAAAGGTGTTAGGGCTGCAGTTGTTTCAGAACCATATTCAGCTAAATTAACAAGGCAGCATAATAATGCCAATATCATTTCTTTTGGTTCTAGGGTTGTAGGATCAGAATTGGCAAAGATGATTGTTGATGAATTCTTAAATGCTGAATTTGAAGGAGGCCGCCACCAAAGAAGGGTGGACATGATAACAGAAATAGAAGAAACTAATAAATTAGAAGGAGCAGATTAATCTGCTCCTTTACTTACAATCATAATCTTTTTTTGCTCTTTGCAGCATTTCTTGATAAGAAAATATGCAGCCACAATAGTTCTGGCGATAGATGTCATACTTTTTTACTAACTGGTTGTTTTGTTCTTGACCGCCATTTTTTTTGAAATCACTGAAGAAGTATTTAATCTTTGAATAATTATTGTGAAGCTCTTCACCAAGCTTGTTGATTACAATTGAGTCTTTCTGTCTAGAAATAGTCATTACTGTTGTGAAATAGTCATATGAATGTTCTTGAGCATATTTCATTCCATCTTCCATTCTTATCCTGTAACATAAATGACATCTAGCACCACCTTCAGGTTCATCTTTAAGTGGCTCTATTTTTTTGATATAGCTAGCACCTTGATATGGTGTTTTAATTATCTTAACATCTTGATTGAACTCAAGATTGTACTCATTTATATAGCGTGTTAATTCATTAAAACGTTTATTGTATTCCTCTTCAGGGTAAAT
>CADBLN010000151.1 GCA_902795525.1 uncultured Erysipelotrichaceae bacterium
GATATTTTGGTCAATAATGCAGGAACTGGTGCAGTTGCTCCAGCTGAAGACATCACTGATGAACAATTCTCACATGAGATGGAAGTAGATTTATTCGGTACATTCAGATTTGCAAGAGCTGTAGCTAAGAAAGCAATGATTCCTGCTAAATACGGACGTGTTATCAATATTGCTTCAATGTATGGTTTAGTTGGCAACAAGATTGCAGGCAGTGCACCATACCATGCAGCAAAGGGTGGCGTTGTTAATTTAACACGTGCATTGGCTGCTGAATGGGGCAAATATAACATTACTGTAAATGCGATTTGTCCAGGATATTTCTATACACCATTGACACAAGAAACATTGGATAGCGATTTCTTCCAAGCAAACGCTAAGACAATGATTCCTGAAGAACGTTATGGACATGAAGGTGAATTGGATAGTGCAGCTATTTTCTTAGCTTCACCAGCTTCATCATATGTTACAGGTGTTAATCTACCAGTTGATGGTGGCTACACTTGTATGTAATAACAGGATTTTAGTATTTGAAAGTGCTGTTAGGTAACGGCATTTTTATTGTAAAAAAGTATAAATTAAAGTTGTTTGAAAATTTGATGTTCAATTTGCAAAAAAATTCACAAACTCATTGAAATCAATGACTGAAATAATATAATAGTAGTGGTATTTGTCACGCTAAGCGACAGTAGAAAAATGGAGGTAATTATGTACAAGATTACAAGAGTTGAACACTTGTCAGAAAAAAACTGGCTAATGGATATCGAAGCACCTTATGTAACTCGCAGTTGCTTGCCAGGACAGTTTTTAATTGTTAAAACTGGTGAATTGGGTGAAAGAATCCCATTAACAATTTGTGATTATGATAGGGAAAGAGGTATAGTTACAATTGTTTTCCAAGTTGTAGGAGAGTCTACAGCTAAAATGGCTGAATTAAGGGAAGGAGATTCTTTTACAGATGTTGTTGGACCTCTGGGACAGCCATCAGAATTCGTACATGAAGATCTCGAAGAATTGCGTAAGAAACATTATCTATTTGTTTGTGGTGGTGTAGGTATTGCTCCTGTATATCCACAAGTTAAATGGTTATCAGAACATGGAATAAAAGCAGATGTAGTAATGGCAGCTAGAAGCAAAGATTTAATTTTCTATGAAGAACAAATGAGATCGGCAGCTGCCAACGTATACATCACAACTGATGATGGATCATATGGAATGAAGGGTGTAGCAACTGACATGGTTAAAAAACTTGTTGCAGATGGCGAACACTATGACCAATGTGTCGCAATTGGACCAGTAATCATGATGAAGTTTACCTGCCTCACTACCAAAGAATTGGGTATTCCTACCATCGTGTCAATGAACCCAATTATGATTGATGGAACTGGCATGTGTGGTGCCTGCCGTGTCGTTGTTGGCGATGAAATTAAATTTGCTTGTGTTGATGGACCAGAGTTTGATGGCCACAAGGTTGACTTTGATTTAGCCATGAAGAGACAAGCTTTGTATAAGACCGAAGAAGGTCAGAAAATGATGCAGTATGAACAAGGCAGCGGTCGCTGTCACACTGCTTAAGGAGGGAATTATGGATAATACATTTGATGTTTGGAAAAAAGTCCCTGTTAGAGAACAAGATCCTAAAGTAAGAGCTACAAATTTTAAGGAAGTTTGTTTAGGCTACAACATGGAAGAAGCACAACTGGAAGCTACTCGCTGTTTAGAGTGTAAAATTCCATTCTGTGTTCAAGGCTGTCCAGTTTCTATCAATATTCCTGGATTCATTAAACACGTTAAAGAGGGAGACATTGAATCAGCAGCAAAGGTTATTGCTGAATCAAGTGCCTTACCAGCTGTTTGTGGTCGTGTATGTCCACAAGAAACACAATGTGAAGGAAAGTGTATCAGGGGTAAAAGAGGCGAAGCAGTTTCTGTTGGTAAGTTAGAGAGATTTGTTGCTGACTGGACTCGTGAACAAGGCATTGTTCCAGCAACTGCTGGTACTCCTAATGGTAAGAAAGTTGCTATTATCGGTGCAGGTCCTGCTGGTCTAACTTGTGCTGGAGATTTAGCTAAATTAGGCTATGATGTAACAATTTACGAAGCGTTCCATCAGGCTGGTGGTGTACTAGTATATGGAATTCCTGAATTCCGTTTACCTAAAGATACAGTTGTTAAGCATGAAATTGAAAACGTTAAGAAACTTGGTGTTAAGATTGAAACAAACGTAATCATTGGTCGTTCAATCACAATTGATGAACTATTAGATGATTTAGGATTTGATGCAGTCTTTGTAGGTTCAGGTGCAGGTTTACCAAAATTCATGGGTATTCCTGGTGAAATTGCTAATGGAGTTTATTCAGCTAATGAATATTTAACTCGCAACAACCTAATGAAAGCATTTGAAGAAGATGCAGATACACCAATTAAAAGGCACAACAAAGTAGTTGTTGTTGGTGGTGGTAATGTCGCAATGGATGCAGCAAGAACTGCTTTAAGACTAGGTGCTGAAACTCATATCGTTTATCGTAGAGGCGAGGAAGAACTTCCAGCACGTGTTGAAGAAGTTCATCATGCTAAAGAAGAAGGTGTAATCTTTGACTTATTACAGAATCCAGTTGAAATCTTAACTGATGAAAACGATTGGGTAAAAGGCGTTAAGATTATTAAGATGGAATTGGGTGAGCCTGATTCATCGGGTAGAAGAAGACCGGTTGAAATTCCTGGTTCAGAATATGTCATAGAGTGTGATGCAGTGATAATGTCGCTTG
The DNA here is from genome assembly GCA_902795525.1 of uncultured Erysipelotrichaceae bacterium. Classification (GTDB taxonomy): domain Bacteria; phylum Bacillota_I; class Bacilli_A; order Erysipelotrichales; family Erysipelotrichaceae; genus RUG521. The sequence continues at coordinate 2,766 of CADBLN010000151.1, forward strand.
GAACATCTCCAAACCCATTAATTACTTCTACAACTAAAGGCTTAGATACTAACTCACATGGCTGTATCATAGTTAAAGAAGAAACAGGCGAAACAACTAAACAAGGTGTTTATGCAGGCGGTGATGCTGTTACAGGTGCAGCTACAGTTATCCTGGCAATGGGAGCTGGTAAGACTGCAGCTCAAGGCATTCACGATTATTTACAAAACAAATAATAAATATTAGAAGGTGGGTTCATTTGAACCCACCTTTATCATTTTATTGATTATCTAAGTATTTTATGTATTCGTCGTAAGTAATACTTGGTTTGAAACTATCTACAATATATTTGACCTTCTCAGGATTAGTTAATAAGTCATAAACTGTTCCGGCAATGATTTTAGCTTGTGTGATATAGATTTCATATGGATCTTTTATTTCTAAATCAGTCCCATGGATTCTTCCGGAAAAACCACTATAACCATATTGGATCAAAGGTTTCATTGCACCAATGTCGCCAACATCCCCAGCCGCAACTGATTTTTCTCCATTTTGTATTTCACTTTCTTTCGCAAAGTTTAAAATGTTTTCCAAAACTACTTCATTTAGTTCCTTGCTTTGAATTAATGGCAAATATCCAGGTGTATCTTCCACAATAACACTACCACCAAGAGCGCTAGCGCATCCTTGTGCTGCCTTTGTTAGTTGATCATTTAATGAATGTAGGATCTCAGGATTTGTTGTTCTGACATAGCATTCATAAACAACTTTATCAGGTATAGAGTTAACAGTATTTCCTCCATCAGTAATTATTCCATGAACCCTAACCATATCCTCATCTCTAAAGGTTTCTCTTAACATATTAATTGCATCTAAGAACAAGGTACATTCATTTAAGGCATTAACACCTAAATGAGGTAATACTGCCGCATGTGCCGACTTACCCACAAAAGTTATTTTCTTATAAATAAATCCAGCAAGAGTAGAATTAATTGAATAGCGATATTCATTATTGCCTTTGGCATGAAAATGAATAATGCAATCAACATCATCAAACATGTGTTCATAAATCATGTTTTCCTTACCTGAAAGATACTTGATTTTTCCTTCTGCCTGTAGTTGTTTACGGTATTCTAAATCGGTGAACTCTTCAGCAGGAGTAAAAAATAGGGTTACAGTTCCTTTTAAGGAATCGATTTGTTGTTTTAAGGCTGTAAAAGCTGCTAAGGCCATGGTTTGCTGGGTTGAATGTCCACACGCATGGGCAGCTGTTGTTTCAGGATTAGCACAAGGATGACCTTGAGTAGGAATGGCGTCTAATTCTGCAATTATTCCTATATGTGGTTTACCGCTACCTATTTCAACTGTAAAGCCTGTTAAAGCTGTTTCTTTTTTAGCCTTTAGATTGTGATTAGTAAGATAGTCTTTGATGATTCTGCCAGTTTCAACTTCTTTAAAGCCTAACTCTGGGTTATTAAAAAGGGTTTCTCCTAATTCAAATATTTCATCTTTGTGTTCTTCTATGTATTTGTATAAATCTTCTTTCATCTTGTCAGCCAAGCCTTTCTAACTTCATCGACTATTTCGTTTTTGATTAAGTCTGTATCTGTTGGTGAGATCACAACATAGCCTTGTTTAAATGCATAGATATCATGTTCC
>CADBLN010000152.1 GCA_902795525.1 uncultured Erysipelotrichaceae bacterium
AAAATTGTTCACTGATTTAGACAGAGTAGAAGAAGGAGATACTTTTTATCTATATGTTTTAGGCGACATTCTGGCATATCAAGTTGATTTAATAAAAGTAATCGAGCCAACAAATACTGAGGATTTATCAATTGTTTTGGGGGAAGATTACTGTACGCTGTTTACTTGTACGCCTTATGCGGTAAACTCTCATAGATTGTTAGTTAGAGGTACTAGAATACCTTATACTGAACAACAACATGATTTGGAAACCAAAAAGACTAGCAGACCTAGTTTTAATGCAATTTTTATAAGAGTATTATGTGTGTTATTCGGCTTGCTTACCGCTTTATTAGTTATTACACTAGATAGGCGTTCTGAATTGGTTAATAACGCTAAACTAGTTAAAAGAATAAGGGATTTACAGAATACAAAAGATGAGCAAAAAGAGTAAGTTTAAATTAACAAAGACAAATTATAACCTTTTGATCATTGTAATATTGTTATTTGGTTTAAATATCATGCTATATCCTACATTTAGTGATATGTGGAACAAAAAGGTTAACGCTAGTATAATATCTCAATACAATGATGCAATATCAACATTATCCCAAACTGACTATTCAAGTATTTGGGAAGCGGCATATGATTATAATCAACAGCACACATTAAATACTTTCCATGATGCATTTGATGGTGAAGAATACGTATTATCTCATCCTTATGATGGATTATTAAATCCTACAGGTAATCTTGTTATGGGATATTTAAGTATTCCAAAGATTAGCGTATCTTTAGCTATTTATCATGGCACCAGTTCCATGGTTTTAGAAGAGGGCGTTGGTCATATAGAAGGAACTTCACTTCCTGTTGGAGGAAAGAGTTCACATTGTGTATTATCAGCGCACACTGGACTACCAGGAGCAAAACTATTTACTGATTTAGATCAGCTTGTTGAGGGCGATAAATTCTTTATTTATATCCTTAATGAAACTCTCGCTTATCAAGTTGATCAAATTACAATCATCACTCCAGATGAGTTTGATGAATTAGTTATATTCGAAAATCAAGACTATGTAACACTATTAACTTGTACACCATATGGGGTTAACTCGCATAGATTGCTCGTAAGGGGGCACAGGATACCTTATATTGATACTGATGTACAAGAACAAATCTCACAACATCAAATTAGCGATAGAGATAAACCTATACTAGTTCTTGCTGGCGGTATTATCCTATTGATAATTATTCTATTAATTATGACTATTCATAATACACTTAAGAAACGAAAGAAAAAACAATTAGCGTAAAGAAAGGGGATTTACGTATGAAAAGAGTAATGAAACTATTTATATCACTAGTTATCATGGTATCAATGTTTATACCAGGTTTTATTAGTGCTGATGAACAAAAAGGAAGCATTACTTTAACTTGCTTTATTAAAGAAAAGCAAGGTGATGAATACCATAACGTTCCTCTTTCGAACTTTAAGTATAATGTTTATCAAGTATATACGTTAACAAATGTACATCCTGATTTACAACATGGCGAAATTGTTTATAACGATAAATACAAAAACTTAATTGAAATGAGCGCTGATATGAATGCTGCTCAGCTACAAGAAGCTATTGATAAATTTGTAGAGGCTAGTAAAACAGATTCCCCTAAAACTGTTCTTACTACTAATTTAGAAGGAATTACAAAAGCTGAAGATCTTGAATTTGGTGGCTATTTATTCGTTCAAAGCGAACCACTAATATGGAAAGGCAATAAATATACTTGCTTGCCATTCTTGGTCACAATTCCATATAAACAACCAAATGGAAGTATTGTTACTGATGTAAACATCACTCCTAAACCAGGTATTGAAGTAGATGATGAAAAAATACATATTTCAGGTGAGAAAAAGTGGGTAGAAGTTGATGATTTACCTGCAGAAGCTGAAATTAAGGAAATTACTATTAGGCTATTTGCGGATAATGAAGAAGTAGCAACTACAGTTGCTAATGAATCAACAAATTGGAAATATCAATTTGCTGATTTACCTAAATATAGCGAAAAGACTAAACAACCAATAACATATCGCTGTACTGAAGACTTGGAAGAGGGTTGGGAAGTTGAATATGATGGCTTTACTATTATCAATAAATACAAACCATCTACGACAAGCATTAATGTTATTAAATATTGGGATGATAACTTCAATATGGATGACACTAGACCTTATTCAATCACTGTTTATTTACTTGCTAATGGAGTTAGAACAGGTGCATCTTTGGAATTGACAGGTGATGAATTTAATCCTTGGGTTGGAGCTTTCACAAATCTTCCTGTTAAAGATAGTGCTGGAAACATTATTAAATACAGCGTTGAAGAAACTCCCGTAGAATTTTATGAAGTTGAGTATGATGATTCTAATCAAGTTGTCGGAATATTCATCAATAATAAATATGTTCCTTTCTTCCCTAAAACTGGCGATGAGACTAACATAATCGTATGGATTAGCCTGTTAGCAATTTCTACAATCGCTGGTATTGTAATCTTAATTGTTTCACGCAAAAGGGACAAAAAAGACAACAAATAAGGGTAATTAGAATAGACAAAAAAACCAACGTAACAGTTGGTTTTTTTGGGCCGCCATCTTCTAGTGTGTCTAATAATGCCAAACCAGGTTCATATTTGTGAGCCTGGTTTTCAATTGTGTAGAAAGCTAATTAAAAGATATGTTAAATAGTTTGTTTGCTCTTTTTTATAATCCACATGATTATGTAAAACAATATAATTTGGTTTTTAGTATAGACTTAATTAATTTATAAAATCTTAATAAACGGAAAGTTATTTCTTAATAAAGAGTTGCTAGAATGAAGCCAAGAAAAGGAAGAAAAAAGGTGAGAAGTATGACAAACAAGTTAATCAATGTGGCAAAAGTATTTACAGTAGTAGTGGTAATCGCAGTAATAGTATTATTGGCAAGCACAATGATTAAGTTTGATAATGGCATAGATGTAATGCAAGTAAGTAATGCAGCAAAAGTAGCAAACATCTCAATGTACAGTGATTTATTAAGTCATGCAAAATCAGCTTTAGCAATCTTCCACTAAAAAGTTTCTCCCTTAAGAAATAATCACATTAAGGCACTCTATTTGAGTGCTTTTTTGTATAATGATGTTTGATATCATATCATTACAACATTCTAAAAAGTGCCATTCCATCTATAGTAGTCTTACTAGCTGTTATAGAAGCTGTTATGGAGAATTTTGATTTATTAGTTGACCCTAGATAAAAAGCTGTGTAAAGGCTTCTAAAACGCTTGTTTGAGACATAGAAATTCAATTATCGTTATAAATGAATGAATATAGTGTTAATATAACTATGTAAGCATAAGAATCATTAGTCTTAAATTCGTGATAAA
>CADBLN010000153.1 GCA_902795525.1 uncultured Erysipelotrichaceae bacterium
AAGAAGCTTATGACTTATCTAAAGTATTGTTTATCGCAACCGCTAATGATTTATATTCAATACCACCAGCTTTAAGAGATCGTTTGGAAGTTATTGAAATGTCTTCATATACTGAAGAAGAAAAACTCCATATTGCTCTTGAACATTTAATCAAAAAAGAGATGAAAGCAAACGGCCTTGCTGGTAATATGTTCAAGTTAGAAAATGATGAGATATTGTATATCATTAGGCATTACACTAGGGAAGCTGGTGTCAGACAACTTGAACGTGAGATTGGAAAGCTATGTCGTAAGACAGCTTTGGCAATCACAAAGGGTGAGAAGAAATCAGTCAAGATAAGTAAAAAGCTAATTCAAGAGTGGCTGGGCAAAGAAATATTCGAATTTGGTGAAAAGGAAGTAGAAGACCAAGTGGGAGTAGCAACCGGTTTAGCTTATACCCAATTTGGAGGAGACATACTACCAATAGAAGTTACTTACTTTGATGGCAAGGGAGCCTTGATTGTCACAGGACAGCTTGGTGATGTTATGAAAGAAAGTGCTACTATTGCAGTTGGTTATGTTAAAAGCAATGCAGCTAAACTAGGCATTGATGCCAAATTCTTTGAAGAGCATGATATCCACATTCACGTTCCTGAAGGAGCTGTTCCAAAAGATGGACCAAGTGCTGGTATTACTTTAACTACAGCAGTTGTGTCTGCCTTAACTCAAAGGGCAGTAAGTTCATCAATTGCGATGACAGGTGAAGTTACTTTAAGAGGTAATGTTTTGCCAATTGGTGGTTTAAGAGAAAAGACAATGGCAGCATATCGCAGTGACATTCACAAAATAATCCTACCTAAGAAGAATCTGAAGGACTTGGATGATGTTCCTGAATCAGTTCGCAAGACAATGGAATTTGTCCCTGTCAGCAATGTTGATGAGGTTTTAAATTTAGCATTAAGAAAATAGAGGGAGACTTTGTTCTCCTTTTATCTTGTTTTTGTTTCTTATATTAACTATAATTTAATCATCAACAAAGAACAGTAGGAGTAATTTGCAACTTATTTATAGAGAGTGCTTGGGTGGTGGAAAAGCATAAAAGAAACAAATGAAGGTCGACTGGGAGTTGAACATATGAATGATAGGTAGTATGTTCCGTATACTGGCGTTAACAGTTTGAGTAAAAGACAAAGGTGGTACCACGTTCAAGCGTCCTTGGGAGGGCGCTTTTATTTTATTCGAGGAGGGAAAGATATGCTTGACAACAAATACAACCATAACGAAGTAGAAAAAGGAGTTTATAATCAATGGGTTGAAAAAGGTTATTTCACTGCGGGTGATTTGACTAAAAAACCATATAGTATGGTTATTCCACCTCCAAATGTTACAGGAATGTTGCATTTGGGACATGCTTGGGATTTTACGTTGATGGATATCATAACTAGATATAAGAGATTGAAAGGTTATGATGTTTTGTCTTTGCCTGGTATGGACCACGCAGGAATAGCAACTCAAGCGAAAGTAGAAGAGCGTTTAAAACAACAAGGAATTTCTCGTTACGACATAGGTAGGGAAGCCTTCTTGGAAAAGGCATGGCAATGGAAGGAAGAATACGCTGGACATATTCGCGACCAGTGGGCAACCATGGGTCTTGGCTTTGATTATTCAAGAGAGAGATTTACTTTGGATGAAGGCTTATCAAAAGCAGTAAAACGGGAATTTGTTCAACTCTATAATGAAGGCTTAATTTATCAAGGAAATAGAATCATTAACTGGGATCCAGTTGCACAAACCGCACTAAGCAACATTGAGGTTATTCATAAAGAAACTCAAGGTGCAATGTATACCTTCAAATACACTGTTGTAGAGACAGGTGAGACAATCAACGTTGCTACCACAAGGCCTGAAACAATGTTTGGGGATGTTTGTGTAGTTGTTCACCCAGATGATGAAAGATATAAAAATGTAGTTGGTAAACATGTTATTAATCCTGCAAATCATCAGCAATTACCAATTATAACTGATGATTACATAGATATTGAGTTTGGAACAGGTGCAATGAAGTGTACCCCTGCACATGATCCTAATGACTTCGGCATTGGCGAAAAATATGGTTTTGATAAGCCTATATGCATTAATCCAGATGGAACAATGAATGATTTAGCTGGAGAATATGTAGGCTTAGACCGCTTCGATTGCCGTCAAAAGCTTGTCGATAGAATCAAGGAAGAGGGAAATCTTGTTGGTATTGAAGAGATTGTCCACATGGTTGGCCACTCTGAAAGAACTGACGCTATTGTTGAACCTTATCTCTCAAAACAATGGTTTGTAAAGATGAAGCCTTTAGCTGAAGCTGTACTTAAAGCTCAAGAAAACCCTGATACGAGAATTACTTTCTATCCAGAAAGGTTTGAAAGAGTGTTTACACAATGGTTGGAGAATATTGAAGATTGGTGCATATCACGTCAATTATGGTGGGGCCACAGAATACCTATTTGGTATCATAACGAAACAGATGAAATATATTGTGGTGAAGAAGAACCTAAAGACATTGAGAATTGGCACCAAGATAAAGATGTGTTGGATACTTGGTTTTCAAGTTGTCTATGGCCTTTTAGTTCCTTGGGATGGCCTGATGAAACGGACGATTTTAAAAGATACTATCCAACAGATTGTTTAGAAACAGGTTATGACATTATTTTCTTCTGGGTTGCACGTATGGCTTTTCAAGCACGACATTTTACTAATAGCAGACCATTTAAAGATGTTTTGATTCATGGTTTGATTAGAGATGCTGAAGGCCTTAAGATGAGTAAGTCAGCAGGTAATGGTGTTGACCCTAGAGCTGTTATTGAAAAATATGGAGCTGATAGTTTGCGCTTTTTC
>CADBLN010000154.1 GCA_902795525.1 uncultured Erysipelotrichaceae bacterium
ATTGTTGTGAGCGATCAGCTATTTGGTGTTTTAGATATTGATTCTCCCGTTTTCAACCGTTTCGGTAAACTAGAAAAAGAACTATTAGAAGAGTTTGTTGCTTATCTCCAAACTCAAATACCATACAAAAAAGTTTCTTATCTCCCTTGATAAGAAACTTTTATTAAGCGCCATATTTATTTTTAAGATATTCTGTTGCAAAATCAACAATTTCCGCAAATTTAAAAAACTTGCATTTTGAATTACCGACTTTACCTATTGTGACTAGGCCTTTTTTTTCAAATTCTTTGCCAATCTCCAAGAATTCGTCGCTATCAAGATCAATATCTAAATACTTAACCCACTTACGATAGCCATTCTCTTCTATTGCGCCGCCCTGTAACAATATCTTCCTTACACCTGATCGGTATTCAGCTAGGTGCATCCCTGTACAATTATCATAATCAACACCAATTAACAAAACATAACTTGGCAAACCATATATGGTTCCCAAAGGAGACTGTTCACCCAAGCCAAAGTCTAATTCGTGTTTATTGGCAATAAGCTTGCCGTACTTACCAAATGTCACAAAAGCACAACTAGGATGATATGAGCGATATGCCCCAGCCCTTCTATTGAGGTTATTGGTAATGTCCCCCATGCTTTTAAATTCTGATTCATTTGGATTAAATGCCGGCATAGAATTACGAACTTTTTCCCATAGTTCTCTTTCAATAGGAGGCCTTGACCAATATGAAGGTTCATTATTGTTGGAGTCTTGTAGAGCCATGACCAGTGTCCCTTCGTAGCCCACCGTTTCCATTAAAGCATCAACAACAGTTTGAGCACCACCAATCACATAACCAAAAGAACTTAGTGAACTATGTACTTCAACCGTCATTCCTTCTTGAAGACCAAGCTTCCTTAAGTCACTAATTATATCTTTTTTACTGATTGCTGTGTCCAATGTTTTAGTATTCGATGTAACCATGTTTTTTTAACCAACTCACTACCCCATCATAATCCAACGTTTCATCTTCATAATCCAGTGTTCTTCCATTTTGAACGTAATATATAGTAGGTGTATATTCCAATTTATATAAGTAATTGTAAATTACATTTTGAACTTCTTTAGTCTCATAATTATCTGCCGAAAAATAATAGATTGTTAAATCAGGATAATTCTTTAATACTTCATCAATAACTTCTTTAAATTCCTTACAATGACCGCAATCAGAAGTGCCCGCATAGACTATAAAAGTCTCGCCTTCTTCAAACATCTCAACTAATTCGTCAGTTTCTTTAACCACATATTGCTTTTTCTTATTGCAGCCAAACATGCTGAGTAAACTTATCAACACCAAGACTATTATTAAACTTTTTTTCATCCTAATTCACCTTAAACATTATAACATAATGCTAGTAACATTACTTTCAGCTTCGACTCTAGCAAAATACTGTTCCAGTTTAGTTCTATTCATATCATCACTAACAGTTTTCAAAGACTCAATGGTCATTGAAGCACTTGCCAGAGCATATTTAAGACTATCTAAGAAGCTTTTCCCACTATATTGACCAAATAGATAGCCCGCCATAAATGCGTCTCCTGCACCGGTTGTATTCTTTATGGAAACATGAATATTAGAAAGATGATATGCCTCTTTAGAATTTGCTGCAATGATTCCATCTTGGGACATGCTAATGATAATATTCTTAACACCCTTACTTAAAAAGCCTTTTAAGAGTTCATGATGGTCATTGCTTGATGTATCTAACAAAGTCTGAGCTTCAATTAAGTTTGGTTTTAAAACTTCAAGTTTATCCAAAAATGGTAAAATCTTTCTTGCTTTGATTGTGGAAATTGGATCACAATAAATCTTCCCCTTACAGTTGGTGATTATTTGGGATAATTGTTGTGAGGTCAAGTTTGTATCCACAACCACCAAATCATCACTATCCATTTCTTGCAATATCATTAAAATCTTTTCAATATCTAAATGAGTTAAGATTTCCATGTCCGCAATCGCAACATTCATCTCACCATTTGGTTGGGCAACAGCCAAATACAAAGAACTTGAACTATTCTTTATTTCCTGAGAAAAAGAGATATCCAAGTTGTTATTTAGACAATCTTCAATTGCCATCTTGCTGAAGATATCATTAGAAAATGCAGTTATAAATTTCACTGGACAGTGCAGTTTTCCTAGATTGCTGGCGATGTTGTGGGCAACTCCGCCAATGGAATAACTAACCTTACCAGGATTAGAATCATGTTGTATCAATTTGTTAAATGATGTTGCTTGAACATCAATATTTGTACCACCTATCACCCAAATATTTGACATTTTATTCCACCGTTAAAGCACTAAACTCTTTTTCTAAATTATACTCAAGTCTAGCCAATTCCTTTTCTGTCATTGTACGTTCATGAGCATCATGAGTATTAACCGTTCCTTCATGTATTTGAATTATTCTTCCATTTTGCAGATAAATCAGTGAAGGCAACCATAAACCTGCTGACCCATCACTATTAGGCGTGGAATAATCTTTGCAAGCATTAATGATTTTTTCAATTCCTTTAGTATCATTAACATTAGCTGAGTTTTGAGTATCTATGTAATAAATATCATAGCCGAATTGATCACACATCTTATCTACAACAGGAGCTAAGGCTTCACACCATGGGCAACCATAATGAGCAACCATTACTATAACTGTTTGTTTATTTTCCATTAGCTCAAAAAAACTGTCATAACTGGCAAAGTAAAAGTGTTTACTATCTGCTAAGCCAAAATCAGACATATTTACTATCTGTCCAGTTGGATTATCATATTCAATTTTCTTTTTGCCACAACCAAACAGTGTACAAAGGGCAACAATAAGTATAAGCAGTCTTTTCATACTAATAGTTTAACATTTTAAGCAGATAAAAACAGC
>CADBLN010000155.1 GCA_902795525.1 uncultured Erysipelotrichaceae bacterium
AGAGTTGGCCGAGCGGTTTAAGGCACCATCTTGGAAAGGTGGCGTAGTTAACAGCTACCGTGGGTTCGAATCCCATGCTCTCCGCCAGAATGCAATTGTCTGTTTTTAACAGTTTAGGTGATAGAATGACACAAAAAGAAAAGAAAAAAATTAGAGAAAAGATTATTTTAGTTATCTTATTAGCAATATTTGTTGGAATTGCTGGTTTTAGTGCTTATCAAATCATTAACATTACTAACAATTATCGTGAAGGAAGGCTTGCCTATGAAAGTCTTCTAGAAGAAATGACAATTAAAACTGAAGAGAAAGAGGAAGTAGCTGTAGAACCATATTACTTGCAATTAAACTATGAAGCATTAAACAACAGGAATTCTGATTTTATTGGTTGGATAAGAATGAGAGATACAGTAATCAATTATCCTATTGTCCAAGCAAGAGACAATGATTTCTATTTACATAGGTCCATTGACAAAGGATACTTATATAGTGGAACGATATTTATGGATTTTCGCAATAGTGGTGACTGGAGCGATTTAAACAGTATTATTTATGGTCATAGGATGAATGATGGTTCTATGTTCGGAACATTGCCTAAATTTGCAAATAAAGCATATTGGGATGAACATCGTAGTTTTGAAATATATCGTGATAATAAGGTATATATATACTCAATTTACTCATTTTATAAAACAAAAGCAAGTGGAGATACTTATCAAATATATTTTAATGGTGATAAGGCAAAGAGCGATTGGATTAGTGCAACTTTTAATAATTCAATGTATTCAAGCGGTCAATATGTTGGTATAAATGACCATGTCATTACACTTTCAACTTGTGTACGTAACGAAGACGACAATCGCTGGGTTTTACACGCCGTATTAACAAATGTGATTGACCTGGCTCAAGAATCGAATTCTTAACACATTACCTGGTAATGTGTTTTATTTGAGGTTTATATGAGAATTGAAAGAGAGTATCCAAGAGTTGTAGTTAGTAAAAAGGGTGAGCGTTGGCTTGATAGTGGGCATCCTTGGTGTTATGGTAGTGATGTTGTTGAAATATTAGATAAGTACAATAATGGTGATATTGTTGATGTTATTAGTCCTAAAGGCAAATATTTAGGCACAGGGCTTTTAAGTCTTACTAGTAAAATTCGAGTAAGAATCTTTAGCAAGGATGCTTCAACTGTAATTGATGATTCATTTTGGAAAAGAAGAATTGAATATGCTTTATCATATCGTCAATCAGTACTTGGTAATTTAAATGCTTGCAGATTAATATTCGGTGAGAGTGATTATTTTCCTGGTTTGACCGTTGATAAGTATAACGATATCTTAGTAACTCAAATTGTTACATATGGTATGGAACAATTAAAACCTGTCATTTTTCCTTTGCTTTTTGAAGCGTTAAATGAAAACGGCTTTAAGATAAAGGGGATTTATGAAAGAAATGATGTCGCAATTAGAAAACTTGAGGGTTTGGATGAATATTGTGGTTGGTATGGGCAACAGTTAAAAGAACAAGAAACTATAATTAATGAGAACAACCTAAAGATTGTTGTTAATTATGTTGAAGGACAAAAAACTGGTTATTTCTTAGATCAAAGAGACAACCGAAGGTTAGTAGGTGAAATAGCTAAGAACAAGAGGGTTTTAGATTGTTTTTGCCATACAGGCTCTTTTGCACTTAATTGTGCACTTAATGGAGCTAGTAAAGTAACAGCAGTAGATGTGTCTGAAAAAGCTCTTAAACAAGCAAGGACAAATGCTGAGTTGAATTATCTAGATGATAAAATTGATTTTGTTTGTGCTGATGTATTTGATTATTTAGATAGAGTTAATAAGAAGGATTATGAATTTATAATTCTAGATCCGCCAGCATTTACCAAAAGTCGTAAGACAATCAAATCAGCCTATAATGGTTATCTTGAGATAAACTTAAAAGCAATTAAGCTTTTAGGCAGAGGGGGCTATTTAGCAACTTGTTCTTGTTCTCATTTTATGAATCATGAGCTATTTGAAAAAATGTTGAAAGAAGCTAGTTATAAAAGTGGTTTTGACTTAAAACAAATCTCTGTATCACAGCAAGCTAAGGATCATCCGATTTTATGGAATGTACCAGAAACTGATTATTTGAAATTCTATATTTTCCAAATCATTTAAAAATGAGGTTTAAACCTCATTTGTTTTTGTAAAAACCTTTTTAACTGTGTTGAAGGCATAATGGATACCGATTAAAACAATGAATATTTCTAATCTGCCAATTGCCATTCCTATCATTTCAATAACTAATGTTGATGCCTTTGTTGCTGGGGTAGTAAGACCACAGCTCAAGCCAACTCCACTTAAACAACTTGTGAATTCAAATAAAGCAGCCTCTAAAGTACAATTTTCAGTGAAACATAAGGCTAGAGTTCCAACAATGATAAACAATAAATAAAGGGTTATATAAGAAATCGCATCATTAATCATACCCTCACTAATTTCAACTCTTCCATTTGGTGAAGTATATGAAACTGTGTTAATAGTTCTTGAAGAAGTCATTCTTTTTTTTATGTTTGCCCAAAGAACTTTTAAAACAATAAGAACTCTTGCTAGTTTAATACCACCTGAAGTACTACCAACACTTCCTCCAAGCATCATAAGTAGAATAGAACTTCCTAAAATTATCGGTGGAATTGCTGCATAATTGTCTATGGAATTACCTGCAGTTGATAAAGAGGTTACCACATTATACGAACCTTTCAATAATGATTCTCCAAATTGCAGATTTCCATCAGAAATGTAAGCCCAAGTGTTTATGATTGTAAATCCAAGAAGTAAAATAAGCAGCAGCCTAAATTCGCTAACTTTAAAAGCTTTAGTGAATTTTCTTCGATATAAAGTTAAAATAACAACCGCATTAATTGACCCCACAATCATTATGATTTCATCCCATATGATAATTGCTGGATTAGAATAATACATAAAATTATTGGCTTTAGTCGAAAATCCTCCAGTTGCAAGTGAACTCATGCTATGACAAATTGCATCAAACAGAGGCATTTTTAACAGCAAAAAGCCAAGCACAGAAATAATCAATAGAACTGTGTACATTGTAAAAAGAAATTTAGCTGTTTTTCTTAATGATGGCGCTAGTTTGTCGGGATGTCCTTCAGCATTAAACAAGGACATAGAATGTTTATCGTGCACAACTAAAATCATCATAATTGTAAAACCGAAAATACCACAAAACTGCATAAATGATCTATGGAAAAAATAAATATGAGGTAATGTTTCAAAATTGATGACAGTTAATCCGGTTGTGGTATAGGCACTGACAGCTTCAAACAGAGCTTTTAATGGGCTTAATTGTTTACCTAACACAAAAGGCAAAGCCCCTATGATAAAACTCATTAACCAACTATAAAGAACAATACCAATGCTTCTTTTTACATTCAATTCAAAGAAAGGTGTGTATTCTGTTTCAGATACAAAAACACAAATAAGTATTCCTATTGATATAGCCACTATTGAAGACACAGCAAAGCTAGCAAAGAATTGAGCTTCACTAGGATAGAAAGGAATTACTACAACAGGGACTAATACCAATAAGCCTATTAAAATGGTCATTTTACCATAATTGTTAAGAGCACGTAATCTAGCTTTTAAAGTCATTTTACCTACCTGTAATAATCTTAATAGCCTTTCCCTCATCTTCTTTACGAGTTATCAATAATAAAGTATCGTTGTCGGCAATTCTAGTGTCACCACTAGGAACGATGCTTCCGTTTTCTCTCAGAATGCAACCGATAATAACATTTTTAGGGAAGGGAATAGCAGCTAAAGTTTCACCTATGATAGGAGAATCATTAGGAACAGTTACCTCTGTCAATCTAATTCTTCCTTCACCAATAGGAACAATTGTGGCTAGTTCATCCATAATTGCCTGTTGTTCAAGAATTCCTGCAATAGCTGTAGTTGCACAAACAACACTATCAATACCCATGCGATAGAAAAAATCTGTTTTTTTAGGATCAGAGATAACAGCAATGACTTTCTTAACCCCATAGTATTTGCAGAGCTCACCAATAATTAAGTTATCTGCATCACTATCATTCATAGCAATTGCAATATCAAATTCACCAACATTTGCATCCTCTAAGACATAAGGTTTACCACCATTTCCATGGATGACCTCAATGCCATTAATTTCTGATAATAACTTGCAAAAATGATAATCTTCATTAATTACAGTTACTTCGTATTTTTTTATTAGTAAGGATTCAGCCAAACTTTTTGTTTGAGTCTTGCCTCCTATTATCAATACCTGTTTATTCATAATTGCACTCCAAAGCTCCGCCTAGTATGATGTTTACTGCTTCTGCTGATAGTTCGGCAGGGCAAATAGTTTCAATGCCCATTTTTGCATAAATAGGTTGACGATCATTATCATAAACTCTGACTATGACTTTAGGTACGTTAAACATGACTTTAGCCATTTGACCAACAAAAATGTTAACATTGTCGTTTTCTGTAACCACAATAACTTGATTTGCGCTGGCCATGTTAAGTTCTTTCAAAATATCTATATCAGTGGCATCCCCAAGAAAAGTTAAACCACCATATGATGTTGATAATCTGCGGAATGAGTCTTGATTGTCATCAACAACTACCACATTAACGTCATTTGCTGATAATTGATTTGCTATGGAAGAACCTAAACGTCCACAGCCTACAATTATTGTTAAATCATCTTTCTTCTTATCTCCAAATAGTCTCATCTTGTACCTCAAAAAAGAAACAAATATATTATAGAATAAAAAAATGCAAGTTCAATAAAAATCGATTCTTGTGTCACTTTTGTAAGTTTATGATACAATGTTATCACATGGCCTGTTGGTGAAGCGGTCTAACACATCGCCCTCTCAAGGCGACATTCACGGGTTCAAGTCCCGTACAGGCTACCAAATGATACTAAACTCTGTTAATCAGAGTTTTTTCTTTGAAATAAACCATAATCTTTGTGTTATTATTTATGTAACGTGAGGTGACAATATGCAATATGAAATTTTTGGTGGACATCTACCAGCAGTAACTATCAAATTAGGTACTGGAGATAGCATTATTACCCAATCCGGTGGGCTTGCATGGATGAGCGATTCTATTGATTTAGAAACTAACATGCGTGGTGGTTTTATGAAGAGTTTAGCTAGGGCTTTTTCTGGTGACTCAATGTTTATTGCTACATATACAGCAATTAAAGATAACCAAGAGCTTACTTTATCTTCAACTTTACCAGGAGAAATCAGAGCTTTTGAGTTAGACGGCAGCAAAACGTATATTGGCCAAAAAGGAACATTCTTAGGTGCTAGTGAGACTGTTGAAATAGAAACTCACTTAGTAAAGGGTTTAGCGGCTGGTATTTTTGGTGGAGAAGGCTTTGTACTTCAAAGGTTTTCAGGAACAGGAATTTTGTTTGCGGAAATGGATGGGGCAATCAAAGAAATAGATTTACAACCAGGGGAAACTATTAAAGTTGATACTGGTCATGTGGCTATGTTTGAAGAAAGTGTTGCTTATGATATTGAAAGGATTAGAGGATTCAAGAATATTTTGTTTGGTGGAGAAGGATTATTTCTAACTACCTTGACTGGTCCTGGAAAAGTATGGCTACAAACAATGACTGCAAGTGATTTAGCGAGAAGAATAATTCCGTTCATTCCAACAAGTAGTTCAACAAGTTCAAGCGATAGTTAATTGATTTCACTTAGCTACCAAAAGTTATATAATAAACATGGCTATTTGCCATGTTTATGTTTTATGGGACAAATGAAAGGAAAATAATATGAATCAAGAAGAAAAACATTATTTATCTTATCGCAGCTTTCTATTGGTGATAGTATTATTTTCTATTATCAACGTAGCTTTGATTAACTTTAAGATAGATAGCTCATTTTATTTTAGTGCTTTTATACCACTAATTGCATCTGTATATAGCAAGTATTATTTAACTGGAGCTATCCAGTATATTGTCTTTGGCTTCTTGGTGGTTGGGATCATTGCATTATTCTTAATTTGTTGGTTTGCCAGCAAAAAGCACTATCGTTGGTTGTTATATGGTGCATATGTATATACAATTGATACTGTTTTCTTGTGCTACTACATATTTGTGACGGGATTTAAGTCAATGTGGATTCTCGATATTATCTTCCATGTATTTATGCTTGGAATACTATATTGGGGCGCAATGGTAGGAAAGAAAGAGTTTATGAAGCCTTTAGAAGAAATTGAACCAATAGAAAAAGAAGAAGCAATAGATAATGCTTCTAATGATGAAATAGATTACCAAATATTAGATGAAGAGGAATAGAAACACATTTGTTTCTATTTTTCTTCTTGTTTTCTAAACAAAACGTGTGCTGCTTTATAAACAACGATAGCCACAAGCGCGTTTGATGCACCTTTGATTAAATTGAATGGAGCTGTTGCTAATAAGACAAAACTGAATAAATCCTTTATATTAGGGTTCAAAGCAGTTCCAAATGCTACAATTGCGGGTATATCCATGTGATACATGTTCGCATACATTGGTAATAAAACATAGTAGTTTACTATGCATGAAACTATGATTAGAACAAGCGTGCCTAAGATGCTGCCCTTAATTAACTGTTTTATTGAAGGTTTTTTAGAGTAAATGAAAGTAATGGGCCAAATAAAAGCGATAGACATAATGAAGTTTGCTAAGTCGCCAACAAAGGCGCTATTGCTACCTTGGGTAATCATTTTAATGATAACTTTTAAAGCACTCATGACAATTGTGGAAGACGGGCTAATTAAGCATCCTCCCAAGATGATTACGACGTCAGCAAAATCAAGCTTGTAAAAA
>CADBLN010000156.1 GCA_902795525.1 uncultured Erysipelotrichaceae bacterium
AACCATGCGGTTAACAGCATTGCATCCTGCTCCTCCTACTCCAAACACTTTAATCTTTGTAACTTGATTAAAATTTAGTTCACTCATATCATTCACCTCAACCGTTCTTTTGATTATTGAATAAAATATTCTTTAAACGAGCTGTAAAGCCCTCTTCATGTACCTGCTCTTCAACAACTGTATTTAGATGTGCTTCATATGCATTCAAATCAACACTTGATTCATCTTTTGGTCTTACACCATTTTGATCAACATAAGCATAGAACATGCCTAGACAAACCGTCCATTTTCCAGCTCTAGCTCCCAATGTTTCTGGATAATAACATTTTACTGGTTTATTAAACTTATCCGCTAGAACTTTATCAATACCTTGAATTTCTGTACCTTCACCACTAATGATTACCGTAACATTTTCTTGTTCCAAGATTTGTTCACATAAGCCTCTATAATCTCTTGCCAAGAAATCAGCTGGTTCCTTAACAACTTCATACAATTCATAATCATTGATTGTGTTTGTAATACCATTTATTGTCCATGAATATAATGGGCGTCGATTGAAATCTTTCTGATCTAATCTGGCGTATTTCATTAGCAACTTTAAAGCATTTTTCTCTGGCAGGCCATATTTTTCAGTAATTGGAGTTGCTAGACTAGCATAGCCAATTGTATCATTTTCACTACTAATAATCTTGCCATCATATATTAACGAAAACATTGTATGCTGCTTCTCGAGTTGTATTGACAGCACATAGTTTCTCATTGTTTGTTCAAATAAAGCAGCTTCCTTTGCAACTGCATAATTATCCATACAAACTTCAATAATACTCAAACCAGCTTGCTCTACAACAGCCGCATAATCGTATGTGACCATCTTATCGCAACATAGCAAATCAACATCTGCTTCTAAGATATCACATTGTTCTCCAACTGGCATCTTGCGATATACAATGCCATTAGTTTTATACTTATTAGATGTTATGTTGATAACCTCTACATCTCCGCCGACATTAACGCTTAATGCCTTTCTATAAATGTCTTGGATATCCCCATAAGTAATCTTTCTATCACCTGCATCAATTACCTTGGAAAAGCTCCTGGTTTCCCTCTTGAAACGATATGCAGGAATGCTTAACAGAACTCCTGTAATAGGTGTTCCTAAATGTGAAGTAACATTATTTACAGCGCTCTTAACAGCTTGTGCAACAGCTTTCTGATCCACAATTCTAATGCCATCCAAACCCTTACAAGGTACTACTTCTTGCATAAGAATATTTAATCTGGTATTCAAAACTTCGCCAACCAATAAGCGAACCTCATTACTCTCGATTTGTAAGGCAGCTAGAATCTGCTTTTCTGCCATATGAAAGCCTCCTTAATTTATTTATATTTTAGCATACTATTTAAATAATTGTTAACGAGAATAGCGAATATTTATAAAAATATGCCGTGGATCCAGTTATTTTTTACCAGTCCAATTCATCACTCCAAACAATAACAATACTTAGCTCAAAAACCAACTTTGTTATCTTTTTGTTTAGAACCCGTAAGTTTCATATAAAACGTCTTTACCCACAACAAGATCATTCATCATTTTGAATTATTTTACCTCTAATAAACTAAACAAAAACACCTTGCATTTTATTGCCAGTCGTGATAACATATACAAGCGAATTGATTGAAAGGAGGCCCTAGTATGTCAAGAGTATGTGTAGTTACTGGTAAACGTCCTGTTTCAGGAAATAAACGTTCTGACTCTCTAAGAGCTACTCGTCGTAAATGGAATCCTAATTTACAAAAAGTAAAGGTTATCGTTGATGGTAAGCCTAAAACAGTAAAAATGTCAGCTCGTGCTTTAAAAACATTGAAAGCACAAGAAGCAAGATAATTAAAGTTAGATTTTCTAACTTTTTTATTATGAAAAGAATAAACACTTTTGCAGAAGTCATTCAATATCTTAAAGATCAAGAGATTGTGATGACAGCGGATAGAACCGCAATGTTCATCAAGGATAACCATATTGAAGTCTATGCCAACAATTCGCATTATCCCCTCACATATGCAGACTTTAATGCCTTGTATAAAAATAGCACCTTTTATCTTTATGAACCATCCTACGATGACATTGATATGGAAAAAGATGCTGCATATTATGCATGGAAAAATAAATCCACAAATTAAACGGTTAAGAACTAATTCTTAACCGTTTTTTAACACTCATTACATCCAGGTTTACTGGTGTTAGCTATTTCATCAAATGCTTCTTTAAACACTGAATCTAAAGACAAACTAGACATCTTAATGCTATCTGTATCAAACCAAGATGTTACTTCACCATTTTTCATAAAGTAAATCATAGGATTTGAAATATCATAGTCTGAAGCATAGGGTGTCGCAATCTCTTGTACCTCGGTCAATTGTTTATCATTAAGCTTTTCGTAATCAAAATGATAGATTCTGATTGCTTCATATTCTAAACTAACCTTCATCAGCTCAAAGACAGCTTCATTCACAAAATCTTCCGCGCTTGCCAGTAGAACGATGTGAGTTCCATTCTTTAATTCTTGTTTTAAGTCATCATACTTTTCTAACATCTTTACATTTAATTCTTCTTCAGCTAGCTCATCACTGTACAGCTTAAATTGAATGATGAATTTCTCACTATCACTTAGAGGAACTGTGGGAACACAAGCCACTAACATCAATAAAGATAATAAAAGCACAATTACTTTTTTCATAGAAGGCTTCTAACCCCTTCTATAATTCCTTTTGGATGTTTAAAGATATAACTGCCCGCAACCAAAACATCACAATGATGCTGTACAGCTAATTTAGCAGTTTCTTCATTAATGCCACCATCTATTTCCAGCAAGTAGTTCAAATTGTTTTTAATTCTATATTCGTGAAGCCAATCAAGCTTTGCCAAAGAATTTTCCATAAACTTTTGACCGCCAAAACCTGGTTCAACACTCATAATTAAAACCAAGTCAACCAAATCTAAAATACTCCTAACCATCTCAACTGGCGTATTAGGTTTAATTGAAACGCCTACTTTGAAACCTAAATTGCGGCATTTCTTA
>CADBLN010000157.1 GCA_902795525.1 uncultured Erysipelotrichaceae bacterium
ATTCTGCATCATGATATAAACCGAGTTGCATTGGTTCATCATTCCAATCACTTCAGAAGTCTCTTTTAAAACCATTGCCCAACAATATCTTCTATTCTTATGATGAGAATCAATAGTCCATTGAATGTAACTATCGTCATATTTTTCTTGATAAGGGGCTAAGTAATATGCCAACACTTCTTTGTCGTTGTTTATGTTATTGAAGATGGCTTTACCATCTTCTTTGACTAATGGCCGCAAAACTAAGTGTTCTGTTTCTAAAACAGCTTCAGGTTGATACACTTCATCCATTATTTAATAACCCTTTCTACTTCACTGATGCTGTCAAGTTTCTTAATATTAGACATCACCAATCTTAATTGTTCAGTATTATTAACTCTTATTTTCAGTTCAATCGTTACATTGACCTTATCTGGTAACACTTCAGAATTAATACCCATTAAGTTTGCTTTGTATTGAGCAATGACTGTAACAATATCGCTTACTAAATAATTTCTATCCATTGCCTCAACTTTAATCCAGCAATCATATTGTTTACCTTCGTCACTATCTTCCCAATGAACAGGAATTAGACGGCTCTTTGCCTCCTGGACATTTGGACAATCCTTCCGATGCACTTTGACACCTTGTCCTTTGGTTATATAGCCAACAATTTCATCACCATAAACAGGCATACAACAACCAGCAATGGTAATCTTCATATTCTCAATGCCTTCAACTTGAACCCCTGTTGATCCTTTTGGCTTAGTAATAATTTTCTTTTGGAAAAACCTGCTAAAAGCATTGTTGTCCATGACAGTGCGTCTTTGATTAGTAAGTTTATCAATAACCTGCATCATTGATACACTCTTCATTCCAATAGCATACATTAGCTCATTATATGAGTTTAAATTAAACTGACCTAGAATCGAATCAATATGGTTTCGATCCATGTATTCCTTTTCATCTAAATTACGTCTTTTTAACTCTTCCACCATTAAACGCTCACCTTTTTCGATGATGCTTTGGCGCTTTTCGCTTTCTTCTTTTTGTAGATATGCCCTAATCTTATTTCGAGCAGTTGCTGTTTTAACTATCTTAAGCCAGTCTTCAGAAGGCCCCGTTGATTGTTTTGAAGTTCTAATTTGAACAACATCGCCAGTTTTTAATGTTGTGTTTAATGGAACCAAGGCACCATTAACAATTGCCCCAATTGTGCTGTGTCCAACTTCAGTATGAATTCGATAAGCAAAATCAAGTGGTGTGGCGCCATTTGGAAGTTCAATTACTCTTCCCTTTGGAGACATAACGTAAATGCTCGCTTCAAAAATATCTTTTTGAATTAGGTTCATAAGTTCACTTGGCTTGTCTAATTCACTTTCATCCATCATATCAATCATGTCATGATACCAAGAAAGCTTATTTTCAATTTCTTTTTGTTCCTTACTGGAATTATACTTACTGCCTTCTTTATAGCTCCAGTGAGCCGCAATACCAAGTTCAGCAACCCTATTCATTTCCTCTGTTCTTATTTGAACTTCAAAAATGTTGCCTTCATTATCTAGTATTGTTGTATGCAATGATTGATACATATTAACTTTAGGCATAGCAATGTAATCTTTAAGCCTTCCTGGCATAGGTTTATATTGAGCATGAATATATCCTAAAACTTCGTAACAGTTTAACTCCGTTTTGGTAATGACTCTGATTGCATACAAATCATATATTTCATCAAAGCGTTTATTTTTGGTATTCATCTTGTTGTAAATACTGTAGAGATGCTTTGAGCGTCCAAAAATTCTAAACTCAAAGCCCTGTTCTTTCAACAAGGTTTCTATTTCTAAAATCATTTTATTGACTAAAGCTTCACGCTCACCTTTTTTTGCTTCTACCAATTTGGCAACTTCATGGTAATGAATTGGATCCAAGTATAAGAAACATAGGTCTTCCATCTCATTTTTCATCTCTCCAAAACCAAGTCTATGTGCAATTGGGCAATAAACTTGTAAGGTTTCGCTTGCGATGCGAACTTGTTGTTCTTGACTTGTAAAATTCAAAGTTCTAATGTTGTGCAAACGGTCAACAAGTTTGATAATAATTACCCTGACATCCTTAGCCATTGCTATGAAAATTTTACGATGATTTGCAGCCTGGTATTCTTTTTCATCAGTAAACTCCAAACGTCCAATTTTAGTTACAGCTTCAACCAAATTAGCAACTTCTTCATCAAAGTCGCGAGCTAATTCTTCGTAAGTAACCCCACAATCTTCCATACAATCATGCAATAGGCCTGCGGTAATTGTTTGAGGTCCAGAAGTATATGAAGCTAGAATATAAGCTACATTCAACAGATGTACAAAGTAAGGCTCACCACTTTTTCTTTTCTGACCGCGATGCTTTTCTTCAGCATAATCATAAGCCTTTGAAATCATAGCTAAAGAATCAGGTTGGGTAATATACGTCTTAACCTGATTAAAAAACATTTCTTTTGTGACTTCTTGACCTTTCTTCATACTTCTCCTTTTAAACAAAATCGAAGATTGCTCTTCGATTAGTATTTTATTAATGACAACACATTATAGCCATCAAGCTGGCTTCTGCCATTTAAGTCTTCTAACTCAATTAAGAAAGCACAACCAACTACCACGCCACCTAATTGTTCAACTAGTTTATTAGCAGCAGCAATCGTACCACCTGTGGCCAATAAGTCATCTACAACGAGAACTTTTTGTCCAGGCTTAATAGCATCTTTATGCATTTCCATAGTGTTTGTTCCATATTCAAGAGCATATTCATATGAAATAGTTTCACGAGGAAGTTTATTTGGTTTACGAGCTGGTACAAAGCCAATACCCAAT
>CADBLN010000158.1 GCA_902795525.1 uncultured Erysipelotrichaceae bacterium
AGAAATGAACATCACACTACAAATGATACTATTGGTTTAATTGAAGCAGTAGAGTTAAGCGATGAAGTAAAATATCCAGAAGGAACAGAATAGCATGTTGGAAAACATAACTCTAGGTCATATTGCAACAGGACTTGTGTTTCTATTGGGTATTTGGGGAAGTGTTGAGGCAATTGGCAAGAAGGTTTCAAAGGTTTTTGAAGAGCAGTTAAAACCTATCAATCTGCGTTTGGATAAGATAGATAAAAACTCAACTATGAACTTTCTAGTTCGTTGCTTTGGCGATTTAGACAAAGGCGAGAAATTAGATGAAGCAACTAAACTCAGACTGTTTGAGCAATATGGCTATTACATAAATGAACTCAAAGGGAATACATATATTCACGATACTTACGAAAGATTGAAAAAGGAAGGGAAGTTATAAATAAGATCAGATAAAAGATGCTGCTTATTTTTCGTGGCGGTTTAATACCGCCTCTTTTTTTATGTTTTTGGTGTATAATAAGCTCATAAAATGGAAGGTGGAATAAGTGGATTTTACCTACAAATTACCTACAATTCTTTTGAAAATCGTAGTTCCAACAATTCACCTTATATGCAAGAAAAAGCGGTAAATAAAGGCCTTATTCACTTTCGTTCACCGTAGAAAACCTTTATTTATCTCCCCTCCACCCCTGCCATTTTTTTATTTTAAGTATAGTATAAAGAGTATTTTAATATTAACAGGGAAGAGGAATATCATGAAAGAGTTTAATATCATCGATATGCATTGTGATACAATCACAAAACTAGCGCATAATAAGCAGTCTTTTGTGGACAATGATGGCCACATTTCTTTGAAAAAGCTTAAACAAGGGAATTATCTAATGCAGTGTTTTGCTATTTTTATTCACAAGGAATATGATATTCCAGCTTATCAAAGCTGTTTGAATTACATCTCTTTGTTTAAAGAGTTCATGAAAGAAAACAACAATGAAATAGCTCAAGTAACCACCTATGATGACATTGTATTTAATCAACAATTAGGTAAGATTAGTGCGATGTTAACAATTGAAGGCGGTGAAGCCATTGAGGGCAGTTTGGAGAAACTACAGAGGTTTTATGATCTGGGTGTAAGAATGATGACCTTAACTTGGAACTTTGAAAACGAAATTGCCTATCCGAATCATATGGGTCGCAATGAACCGCATTATCCAGATACTGAACATGGCTTGAAGCCATTTGGTTTAGAAGTAATCAATAAGATGCAAGATTTGGGGATGATTATTGATGTCTCCCACTTGTCAGATGCTGGAATCTATGACGTATTGAATTATGCACATAAACCAATAGTTGCTTCTCATTCAAATGCAAGGGCTATATGTGATGTACCTAGAAACATGACTGACGATATGATTAAATTATTGAAACGTAATGGTGGGATCATGGGAATAAATTATTGTGCGGACTTCGTTAGTGCTAACACCAGTAACAACCAAATTCCAGATATCATTGAACACATCAAGCACATTATTTCAGTAGCAGATATTGAAACGGTTGCTTTAGGGGGAGATTTTGATGGCATTCCAACACCTGCTGGCATGAGTGATTGCAGTAAAACTTGGGATTTGTACAATGCCTTAAAAGCTGAAGGTTTTAGTAAAGAAGACATTGATAAGATATTCTACAAAAACTTTTTAAGAGTGTTAAAAGCTAATCAAAACTCATAAATTGACACGCTTATCAGCTGTATTTTATTATTATAATGACGATGATTAATCACCGGAGGGATTTATGAGAAAAAGGTTTATAACAGTATTAGTTTTACTGCTAACAATATCTTTTTTTGGTTGTAGCAATTCAAATCAACAGGACCCTGTGGAAGAGGTTGAAAAAATAGGCGGCGAATTGGTAATTTATACCCCTAATTCAGATAGAGAAGTTGAAGTAGTAATTCCGTATTTCGAAGAGAAATATGGTGTGACCGTAACAACCGTAATAGCAGGCGTTGATGATTGCGCCAAAAGAATAAAAGATGAAGCTGAGAAGCCAGAATGTGATGTTCTGTGGGGTGGAATGACCTATACTGTATATCAGAATTATCCTGATTTATGGGAGGAATATATTTCTCCAAATGATGAGAATATCACGGAGAAAGATTTCAAGAACACCACTGGCTATTTTACTAGATATTGCTTATTTGGTAATTCTCCATTTGTGGTCAATGTGGAAGGGCTAGCTGAAGTTGGTTTGACCATTGATGATATCAAAGGATACCAAGATTTAATTGATCATGCAGATAAGTTAAAAGGAAAGGTTTTGATTGGTGATCCAACTGGTTCAGAAAGTGCTTACTCACAAGTGAAATCAATGATTTATCTCTTTGGTGAAGGTGAGCATAACGATTGGGCAAATAGAGATTATACTAATAGTTGGGAATTCTTAAAGAAGTTTATAGATGTTATTGATGGTAAAGTAATGTCGGCTTCAACAGCTGTATATAAGGGAGTTCAAGAAGGGGATGCTCTTGTTGGCTTAACTAATGAAGTAGCTGTTATTAACTTGTTGAAACAAGGAGTCCAAGGGATTGAGATAGTTTATCCTGAAGAAGGTTGCAGCTGGACAGCTTATGGAGCTTCCATTGTCAAGAATGCTCCACACATGGAGCAGGCAAAGGCATTTATTGATTTCTTGATTTCTGAAGAGTGTCAAAAGATTTATGCAAAAACATCTTTAAGACCAATACTAACAGGAATCAATAACGATGATGAACGTATGCCTGCACTTGATGAAGTTAATTTATTCATTGAGGATAGAGAATTCACATTTACCCAAAGAAAAGAATGGATGAGTAAATGGAATCAGTTAATGAAAGAGCATAAAAAGTAAAAAAAGAACAAGCGTGAGGGAGGCACTTCGTAAGTAAGCGCCTCCTTCTTGTTGCAATATGAGGTAATTGACCGCACCGGTCATCGATGGTAAAATGCCTAAAACAAATCGAAGTTTACAGGAGAGTAATAAAAACATGAATGATAACAAGAAAAAGAATAGCGATGGCGGAAATGGCTTGGCTATTGGCATGGCTTTGGGGTTAAGTATAGGCGCTGCAATAGGCACTGCAACTAATAACATAGGATTATGGCTACCAGTCGGCTTGTGTCTTGGCGTAGCTTTGGGGAGTGCATTTAATA
>CADBLN010000159.1 GCA_902795525.1 uncultured Erysipelotrichaceae bacterium
AAAATTGGAACAACCAATAAACGTCGAACCATATCTATTTTTACGCTTAACTAGTGGTGAACCACACTCAGGACACATTTCACCAGTTTCTTCAGGTGCTTCCTTTGGCAAATTAGCAGTATATGTACACTTAGGATAATTAGAGCAGGAAATAAACTTGCCATATTTTCCTTGTCTAATTACCAAGTCTCCACCACAGTTTGGACAAATCTCCCCTGTTTTTTCAGGAGCCGCTTTTTCCATGTGCTCATAGGCATTATCCATCAATGGTTGGAACTCTTTGTAGAATTTTGTCAAAGATTCAACATGATCCAATTGACCTTCGGCAATTTGGTCTAATTCGCTTTCCATGTTAGCAGTGTATTTCGTGTTGATGATGCCTGAGAAAAACTCATCAAGCTTTCGAGTAGTTAAAACACCTTGTTCGGTTGGTACAAAAACCCTAACCCTACTACCTTCACTGCTTTTTTCAAGAGTTACATAATCACGTGCTTGAATGGTATCAATGATAGAAGCATAAGTACTAGGTCTACCAATACCATTCTCTTCCATGGTCTTGATTAGTCTTGCTTCTGTATATCTTAATGGTGGTTCAGTGAAGTGTTGTTTTGGTTCAATTTTTTGAGCCTTTAGATTCTCTTTTTCTGTTAATACAGGAAGCTCCTTATCTTCACTGCTTTCATATTCACCATAAACCTTTAAATAACCGTCAAATACTTGGCGTCTGCCGCTGGCACCAAACTCATAACTGCCGTTTTCGAGTTTGATGCTTAAAGCTTGGTACTTGCTGGCTTTCATCATTGCAGCTAAAGCACGATAATAAATCATTTTGTATAACTTATACTCATCATTACTCAGGTATTCTTTGATGCTTTCAGGAGTATTTTCAATGTTAGTTGGCCTGATTGCTTCATGGGCATCCTGAGCATTCTTATTAGTCTTGGATTTATAAGAACCTGCATAGTCTTTGCCATAGTTATTGACTATGAAGTTATAGCCCTGTGCCGTGAATACATCACTCATTCGTAAGCTATCTGTCCTCATATATGTAATAAGACCAGTCAAACCAGTTGAAATACTAACGCCTTCATACAGCTTCTGTGCTATTTGCATTGTCTTTTTTGATGAAAAAAACAACTTGTTTGCGGCGTCTTGTTGTAAGGCACTGGTTGTATATGGAGGCTTTGGAGCCTTTTGTTTGATTTCGTCCTTTATTTCGCTAACTACAAAATCATTTTGTTGACAACTGTTGGTGATGGTCAGTGCTTCTGATTCATTGTTAACTTTGGCCTTCTTGCCTTTGATTTTATTTAAACTTGCTTCAAAAGGAATAGAATCTTTTTCAAAATGAGCTGTAATAGTCCAGTATTCTTCTGGAACAAAAGCTTTAATTTCATCTTCTCTATCTACAATCAGCTTTAAAGCAACTGATTGTACTCTGCCTGCGCTTCTTGATTTAATCTTACTTTTTAATAAACCTGATAGTTTAAAGCCAATGATTCTATCAAGTATGCGTCGGGTTTCTTGAGAAGAAACCATCTTCATATCAACTTGAGATGGATTATTAATAGCGCTTGTTACAACTGGCTGAGTAATCTCATTAAAAACAACTCTATTCTTATCATCTAGAGGTAGTTTAAAACGATCTGCAATATGCCAAGCAATAGCTTCTCCTTCTCTATCTGGGTCTGTTGCCAGATAAACTTTATCAGCCTTTTTTATTTTTTTATCTAAATCACTAATGACATCTTTCTTGTCAAAGTTGTCAATGTAGGTTGGTTTAAAATCGTGTTCAATATCCACACCTAAACCACCTTTTCCTGTAGTAGCAAGGTCTCGGATGTGGCCTTTTGACGATACAACTTCATAATCTTTCCCCAAGTATTTTTCTATTGTTTTTGCCTTACTTGGTGACTCTACTATTACTAATTTGCTCATACTCATTAACTCCTGTTGTTTATTTTTATCTATGTTCTATGTTTTGTCAATTACTATCATCGTGAAACAATCATGTTAGCGCCTTGTTGCAACAAAATGTTACAGCCAGCCCCTTCAATATCATAAAGACGATATGGAACCGTATAAACCTCTTTACCTAGTTCTAAAGCAGAATTGACAGTTAACATTGTTCCGCTTCTTTTGGCGGCCTGGGTTACAACTAAGCTTTCACCTAGAGCCGCAATAATTCTATTTCTAAAAGGAAAGTTTTCCTTTGTGGGAGCTACCCCTTTAGGATACTCACTTAACACTAATTGGCTTGTAAATAATTGTTCATATAACCACTCGTTCTCCTTAGGATAACGGATATCCAAACCATTGCCAACAACAGCAATTGTGTCTTTGGCGTTTTGATGCACAATACTATCAATCCCTTTGGCCAATCCACTTACCATTGTATATTTATCATTCAACTGGTTGACAATCTGGATAGTTACGTGTTTACCATATTCGCACATTTTTCTGCTTCCGACAATAGAAATTTTTCTGGTTTTCAGCAATTCCTTATTTCCTTCATAAAACAAGACATATGGCGGATATTTAAGATTTAACAATTCTAAAGGATAATCACTATCCACAATAGTAATTGCCTTTGGCAACTCATTTAAAGCTACTTGTTCATTATTTTTAAGAGCCTTTCGGATTTTAAAAATGTTACCTTGATACTTAATAGCCAAACTAATTAAAAGTTCCCTCATATTATACTATAGTGAGGAAACTTGAAAATTCCTTAAAAAAGTTTTTCTTGCAAAGTCTCAAATACTGGTTTAAATGATTTACGATGGATTGGCAGTACTCCATATTTTTCCAATGCTTCTAGATGTTGTTTAGTAGGGTATCCTTTATGTTTAGCAAAGCCATACTCTGGGTATTTCTTGTCATAATCATACATTATTCTATCCCTGGTTACTTTTGCTAAAATACTTCCAGCCGCAATAGAACAACTTAAGGTATCTCCCTTAATCAGTGCTGTAACTGATTTATCAATATGTAGAGCCACAGCATCAGTTAAAACTATCTCACAAGGAGCCGCAACAGCAATCCTGCTCATGGCTTGCCTGTCAGCTTCTAAAATATTTAATTTATCAATTACATCTGGTTCAACGATTTCAATCTGATAAAACAAAGCGTCTCTAATAATCACTTCATACAATGCTTCACGTTGCTTCTCGGTTAATTGTTTAGAATCATTAATTTCACCAGAATCATAATTTGTAGGAAACACTACCCCAGCAACAACTAAAGGACCAGCAAGTGGACCTCTGCCAGCTTCATCAATACCTACTAAAAGTTGACCATTGTTCCAGGCTTCGATTTCATATTGATTGCTAGTTCTCATGTGGTAACTCCCAAGTGAATCTACCAACAAGCCCATCTCTTATTTCATTGAGGACTACACTACGGGTTCTAACTAGATCGACACTTCCTTCAGCATTTAAAAATTTGCGTTGCTGTCCTATTTTTTCTAAGACTTCTTCACCAGAAGCACTTATCACATCACCATATCTCTCACAAAGTTGATCTTTATAATTGTTTGAGAGAAACTCTAAAGCATAATGGACAATTTCTTCAATTGGTAATACATTGTCTGATATACTGCCACAAATAGCCAGTTTTACGGCATTTTCTTGGTTGTCAAACTTTGGCCATAATACTCCTGGGGTGTCCAATAACGCTACATCTGGTGACACCTTAATCCATTGCAGATTTTTTGTAACACCAGGATGATCAGCTGTTTTAGCTGCCTTTTTTTTGGCTACTGAATTGATTAAAGTGCTCTTTCCCACATTGGGAACCCCAACTACCATTGCTTTAATTTCAACATGTTTCAGACCTTTTGCCTTTAGTTTGCTAACTTTCTCTTTCATTACTTCTAAACATGCTTGTGAAATGATGTTGGAAACATTGCTGTGGAGTAAATCTAAGGCAATCGCGTAGTGTCCTTGTCTTTGAAACTCTTCTATCCAAATCTTTGTTTTTACTTCGTCAGCTTTATCGGCTTTAGACAATACTATCAGTGTTGGCTTTATTCCAATGACTTCAGCTAAAAGAGGGTTGATTGAGCTGTTAGGAATACGAGCATCTCGTATTTCAATAACCATGTCAACAACCTTGATTTTTTCTTGCATTTCCCTTTTGGCTTTAGCCATGTGTCCGGGATACCAATTGATTTGGCTCTTTTGAAACACCTTTTCATTATCTTGATTATTCATTAGAAATCACTTCCTTTTTTTGAAGTCAAACTACTAATCTATTATACCATACTTTTGCCAGATTTCAGATACCTGATAGCTTCATTATAT
>CADBLN010000160.1 GCA_902795525.1 uncultured Erysipelotrichaceae bacterium
ATCACTACAACCTCTTGGCATTCCATTGTATCCTATTGATACAATTCTGTTCATGTCATCAACGATAACTGCCCCTACTTTAGTGTTGGGGTCTTTACTACGTAAAGCACTGAGATGTGCCAATGCAATAAAATAAGTATCCCAATCCAATATTTTCATATTACGCTCCTTTATAATATTCAGTTGTTTTTATCTTAATATTATCAGCAATGTTTTCCAAGCCAATTTGTTTAAATATTTCTGATACTTCCTTATCTGTACCAGTGTAAAAACTATCAAGTTTCATTGACTGGCTGGCAAAATATCCCAATATTAAGGATAGCGAAATCCCAACTATAACAAAATTGGTTTTTAAAGTTTTACTCCCATCATCAGAAAGTATGAAACTTAAGAATAATCCTGCAACAAAACCTCCTAAATGTGCTAAGAAAGATACATTAGGAATGAAATTTATCAAAAGATTAACTAAAATAATATTCCATATTTGCTTCCTTAAAACTGGAATCTTAAAGTAACCCAACTGCCAATAAATGATAATCATGGAAGCAAGTAAACCATAAATACCACCAGATAAACCAACGGCTACAATGTTTGCATCACCAATAAACACACAAAGATTGCCAACTATTATTGATACCAAAACAATAATTATGGTCTTTACAACCCCATACTTTGATTCAATTGTTTTACTTAATGAATACAAAGCTAGTAAATTGCACCAAATATGCCAAATACTGATGTGTACAAATCCACCAGTTAACAACCTCCACCAATCGTTAAATATTACTACAAAACCTTTATAATATGCCCCCAGTGCTATAGCTACACTTGTGGGATTACATTTAAATAGATATGTACCAAGATTAACTAACAAAAACACTACAAAACAAATAATTGAAAAAACAATAAAGGTTACCGATAGACTTTCCTTAATAGCTTGCCTTCTTTTTTCCTTAAAATTACTATTCTTTAGAGTATAATCTGTTATATCTTTTTCAAGTCTCTTTGCTTCTTGTTCAGGATCATCAACATTAAAAATAACGGTATTCAAATTTTCGAACGCTGAACTAATGTTCTGAGGCAATTGGCAACCAGGGTAAAGAGCCAAATGGATCATCTTATCAGTTTCATTATGAGTTCCTTCAGAATCCAAGCATATGTCTATTAATTTGCCATTCTTTTTTAGGACATTTAAAAGTGATGTTAGCTCCTCATTAATTCTTTCCATGTTGGCATAATTACTTGCTTGGCTTGAAGTAGTAATATGTATAGCAGGATAAAAGGAGCTAGGATTTGCTAGCCAAACGTCTTTTTCAGTTTCATTTAGATTTGCAACATTTATAAAACGTACTTGTGTATAGCCTTTATGGACAACAAAGTATTTAATCAGTTGCAATATCCATAGCTCTTTTTGATTAGCCATTCAGCATTTCCCTTTCTCTTAAATCATTTAGATAATCTTCAAAATCTTGTGGTAACGGACAATTTAAAGTCATTTTTTCTTTCGTAGTCGGATGAATAACAGTTAATTCAAAGGCGTGTAATAACTGTCCCTCACCCTTTAATTTTCGAGTAGTATATGTAGTATCATTAACAACAGGATAACCTATGTATTCCATGTGAACCCTAATTTGATGGGTTCTGCCTGTCATCAAATGACATTCGATTAAAGTGTGGTTCATAAATCTTTCCAAGACATAGAATTTCGTAACTGCGTCTTTACTATTCTTTTCAATAACGGTCATTTTTTGTCTATCTTTTGGATCTCTTCCAATCGGTGCATCAATAGTGCCCACATCATGTTGAATAACCCCATTTACAAGTGCATAATATTTTCTGCTCATGGTCTTATCAACTAATTGTTGAGACAAAGCTAAATGTGCATTATCATTTTTAGCCATTATAATCAAACCTGTTGTGTTCTTATCAATACGATGGACAACTCCAGGTCTGAAAATTCCATTTATTCCTGATAAATCTTTACAGTGATATAAGACCCCATTAACCAAGGTAGGCTCCGTAGTCGTATATGTAGGATGGACAATCAAGCCCCTAGGTTTATTTATAACAATAACATCATTGTCTTCATAAACAATGTTTAGATCCATCTTAATTGGTTCAACATTGTATTCTATGACATCAGGGACACTTAAGATAACTTCATCATTTAAACGCAACTTATAATTACTTTTGACAGTTTCATCATTTACTGTCACTAAACCGTCTTCAATTAAACTTTGAATTCGAGTACGCGAAAAATCCACTTTAGTCAATAAAGCTTTATCAAGTCTTTCATTTAAAAGATTCTCATCCACAATAAATACAATCTCTTCCATTACTGCTCCTTATTGATAAATAATGTGTCGATGGCAAATAGAATTACGCCAATAGTTAAACAACAATCCGCAAAATTAAAAACTGGGAAATCATATCCAAAAATATTGAAATCCAGAAAATCGATGACATATCCATGAAGAACTCTGTCAATCATATTTCCAATAGCCCCTGACACTATCAAGATAATTACAAAGCGTTGATATTTCTTTAAACTCTTGTTTTTGTATAAATAGTATATCAGGTATAAAGAAACTAAAAGAGCAACGATAACAAATACAAATCTAGCCCCTTGTAACACACTCCAGGCAGCACCAGTATTATGAACATGGGTCAGCTTAAAGAAACTATCGATAACTGTTAAACTTTCACCCAAACCAAATGAATTCACAATAATCAATTTAGTCAGTTGGTCAATAATAATTAAACCCAGTGTTAAAACAATTTCCAAAATACTCATAAAAGAATTATATCAAAACAAACTTGTTTATAAAATAATTTAGATTTAATATATTTATATGCTAAATTTTTTCAGACATTTACATACTGTAAATAAACATCGTTTCATTGTTTGCAAACTATGTTTTAAACTAGGTTTATATCGTCAAGGTTTAACTCACGACTTATCAAAGTATTCATGGACAGAGTTTTCAAATTCAGTGAAGTATTTCTTAGGCAATCGATCACCTATCTATGGTGAATATATGGACAAAGGATATAGTGAGATATGGTTACACCATAAAGGTCGTAATAAACACCATTGGGAGTATTGGATTGTATATCTAAAAGATTCATTAGTAACTTTGGAAATGCCTCTTAAGTACATAAAAGAAATGGTGGCTGATAGGATTGCAGCCTGTATGGTATATGAAGGTAAAAACTACCATAATTCAAGTGCCTTAGAGTTTCTCGAAGGATCTAACGAAAAGAATTTGATGCCACATAACACATATTTAAAACTAAAAGAGTATCTAGAAATAGTTGCGAATAACGATTTAGATACCGCTTTAAGAAAAATCAAGGAAGCTGATTAATTGGTTTCCTTGATTTCTTTATAATGGTCCAACGCTAAAGATATTTGATCAGGGCAAGAAGTACCCCTTCCGCGACAATTTATTCCCTGTAGTCTTGAAATTGCATCATCTACATTCATCCCTTTTAATAAAACTGATAAGCCAAAGGTATTACCAGGACAGCCGCCAACTATTTCTATTTCTTTAATTTGATTGTCTTCAATTTCAATATTATAAAGCTGACTGCAAACACCATGAGGCACATAACTATATTTCATCTTAATTTCCTCCTAAAACTCTCTAGTTGCTTTGACCGCTTTTTTCCAACCATTAACTAATTTGCCTTGATGCATTATCGACATTTTCGGACTAAACTGTCTATCAATATTGTATAGTTTTTTAAATTCATCGAGTGAATTATATACTCCTGTAGCAAGACAGGCAAACATGCATGCTCCAGTTGCTGTAGTTTCAAAGTTTGTAGGTCTAATTATATTTGTATGTAATATATCACTTTGAAACTGCATTAAATAATTATTACGGCAAGCACCACCATCAACTTGTAAGCTCTTAAGACTTAAGCCTGTGTCATGTTCTAAGGCATCAATAACATCATAAGTTTGATAAGCCAACGATTCTAATGTTGCCCTGACAATGTGAGCATTGGTGGTACCTCTAGTTAAACCAAATATTGCACCCTTAGCTTTTTCGTCCCAATATGGAGCTCCTAAGCCAGTAAAAGCTGGAACTACATAAACTCCATCAGAATCAGCAACGCTTTCAGCAAGCTCTTCGCTTTCAGAAGCGGTTGTGATAAGTTTTAAACCATCTCGTAACCATTGTATTGCTGCACCTGCAACAAAGATACTACCTTCTAAGGCATATTTAACATTATCACCAATTTTCCATGCCACTGTAGATACTAAGCCTGAGTTTGATTCTAACCTGCTATCACCGGTATTAAATAGCAAGAAACATCCAGTACCATAAGTGTTTTTACACTGACCTGCCTCAAAGCACATTTGGCCAAATAAAGCACTTTGCTGGTCTCCTGAAACACTTGCGATTGGCGTTTTACAACCAAGTAATTCAGTATAGCCATATACTTCGGAAGTATCTCTGATTTCTGGTAACATTGTTTTTGGTATATTCCAAATACTTAATAATTCTTCATCCCATGACAGGCTGTCAATATTCATTAGCATTGTTCTGCTAGCATTGGTTACATCTGTAATATGAACATTTCCATTAGTTAGCTTATATACTAGCCAGCTATCAACAGTTCCAAATAAAAGCTCATCATTATCTGCCAATAACTGTCCATGGTCGATGGTATCTAAAATCCATCTAATTTTACTTGCTGAAAAGTAAGGGTCTACAGGTAAACCTGTTTTTTCTTTTATGGTAGTGGCATACCCTTTTCTTATAACCGACTCACAAAGAGCGGCAGTTTGTCTAGATTGCCAGACCAAAGCATTATATACAGGTTGTTTTGTTTTCTTATTCCAAACAATAGTAGTTTCACGTTGATTGGTGATACCAATCGCTTTTATATCAGTGTTTTTTAGCTGTGATTTTTCCAAAGCTTCCAAGCAGACTTCCTGAACTGATTGATAGATGTCATTAGCGTTCATTTCGACCCATCCAGGATTAGGAAAGTAGTTTTTAATGTCCTTTTGAGCTATGGTTACAATTTCAAGCTTTTCATTAAAAATAATAGCTCTGGAACTTGTAGTTCCTTGATCAATTGATAGTATATACGATGACATAGTGTTTTCTCCTGTTACTATTATATATTACACAAAAATGGATAAACTTGAGTAATATTTATAGAAATGATAAGATTTAAATGGTGTTAAATATGAAAAAAGTAAGTATTTTGGTAATATTATTAACGATTTTTATTTCTATGTTTACTATTTATCCGGCAGCAGCGGCAAATAGTATTTCTTTTGGTGGAACTACTACTACTTTTCCAAGAGGCTTGGCAAAAATAAATGTAATTGTTAATGGTGAAAATTTAGATAACGTTTCAGGACAGATTAATTATTCAACTAGTGACCTTGTGGTATTTGGCATTACTCAGAATAATTCCCTTTCTGGTTGGAGCGTTAATCATGACCAAAGTAATCCTGGAGTTATTACTTTTAACGCCTCTTCTTCCTCAAATAAGATAAATAGTAGTACGACTCTGTTTACCATCACATTTGTTGTACATAACGAAACGGCAGAAACTACTTCTGTCACTGCAACAAAAGTTAAAACGGTTATTACCAAAAAAGAAGAATATATATCTAATCAAGAAGCAATTGATAGAGCAAAAGAAGATAAAGCTAATGCCATTGATGAGGAAACTGCTAACAAAATAACTATTCCTGATCCAGTTAAAGCAACACGAGAAATAAAATCTGATGTTACTATTGATGATGCAAAATATGATATAAAAATAACAGAGAAAACCAGTGATAATGCTTTTTTAAAAAGTGCCATTATAATTAACGGAACTTTAAATCCTACTTTTAATAAGTTGACTAATTCATATAAGGTAACAATTGATGACTCAATTAGTGAAATCAAAACTGATATGGTTCCAGAAGTTCCAACTAGCACTGTTGAAGTCAGCGAGGAAACAAACAATCAAATAGTTGTAACTGTTACAAGTGATAAAGGTACTGTAAACTCTTATGTGTTCTCAATTCAAAGAGCTCACAATTATAGTCCTAATATCCCCGGCACAAATAGTGGAAATCCTCGTAAGACTAGTCCATTAACACTAGCATTGCTGTTTGGTCTAGGCTTTGTATCAATTGGGTTTATTGGCCTAGGAGCATATTACGTATATGTTGGTTCAAGAGAAGATTAAAAGAGTATTCACCTCAAAGTTGAATACTCTTTTAAATATACTTTACAATATCCTGAATGAAACTATCTTTGACATTCTCAATTTCGCCATTATCTGCTAATTTCGCTAAATCAGCTCTTAATGGCAGTTTAATAAATGGAATGTTCGAATACTTTACTAATAGCGAACTATAATCTCCAAATAGTTCTATTTTTTTACCACAATCTGGGCAAATAACATAACTCATGTTTTGAATTATTGCACTCGTTGGTATTTCCATTTCAT
Organism: uncultured Erysipelotrichaceae bacterium; assembly: GCA_902795525.1. Lineage (GTDB taxonomy): Bacteria > Bacillota_I > Bacilli_A > Erysipelotrichales > Erysipelotrichaceae > RUG521. Next base: position 6,475 of record CADBLN010000160.1, read on the forward strand.
TTGCCATGTTAATAGTTTTCTCAACTACCTCACTAACTAATTCTTGAGGAGTTGTAACCATTACAACTGAATCAATTGGAAAAGATTGGAAAACAGTAAGTGTAACATCACCAGTTCCTGGTGGTAAGTCAATTAACAAATAATCAATTTCATCCCAAAAAACTTCTGTATAAAACTGCTTAATTAAACTTGTTATCATTGGAGCTCTCCAAATAATCGGTTTAGTTGGGTCTTCCAACATTAAATTACTAGAAACAACTTTTATGCCATTTTTGCTTGATTGAGGAATAATAGCATCTTCACTGGCATAAAGTTGTGAAGTAAGCCCAAAATAATGTGGGATGCTTGCACCTGTGATATCAGCATCAATAATCCCCACATTCTTCTCTAGCCTATTTAATTCAACAGCTATTAATGAAGTTATCATCGATTTGCCAACACCGCCTTTTCCAGAGACCACAGCAATAATTTTTTTAATCTTGGATAGTTTATGCGGCTTTACTTGAAATTGTGCCTTAAACTGTTCTTTTGCGCTCATAAGTTATTCTCACTTTCTGCAATTGGTAATTCAAACCAGAAGGTTGTCCCTTTTCCTACAACACTTTCAACCCCATAATTGGCTTTATGTAAATCTAAGATGGTTTTGACTATCGAAAGTCCTAAACCGCTGCCAGTCTCAGGTCTGGTGTGCTGTTTATCTACTTTATAGTATCTTTGCCAAATTAATGGTATATCACTTTCTGCAATTCCTTGGCCATGATCAATTATTTCAACTCTTAAAGTTTCATTATTTTGTTTGCAATTTATAAAAACACTTTTATCTTCGCCGATATGTGTAATGGCGTTGTTAATTAAATTATAGAATACCTGCTCGATTCTAATGGAATCAGCTCTGACATAGCAATCACCATTATCGATATCTAGAATAAATTTGTATCCATTCTTTTCCATCATTGTTGAATAGGCATTTGATACTCTTATTATCAAATCATTAATATTTATTGTGCTGATATTAACGTCAATGGCACCAGATTGTAGTTTAGAAATATCTAACAAGTTATTTACTAAAGTAGTTAAACGGTCCGCTTCATCAATAATAACTTGAATGTTTTCAGGAGTATTTTCACCAGGAACATCTCTAATTACTTCACCATATCCAGAAATCATGGTAAGTGGTGTTCTTAAATCGTGAGAAACATTGGCTATTAAGTCTTTGGTAATCTGATCAGCTTTTTGAAGCTGAATTGCTGTATCATTCAATGTATCACTAAGCTCTTCAATTTCTCTATAACCCGTTCCATTAAAGTTAATATCATAATTTCCTGTAGCCATGATGCGTGCATCATTATTTAAGTCTTCAATAGGTTTGGCAATTTTTCTAGAAACAAGCCATGACAAAAGACCAGATATTACAACCATTACAACGGTAACAATTAGCAATTGTTCCCTTAAGGTGCTGGTGGTTGCTTGTATTGGAGTAATATCGCCAAACACCATTATTAGCAACTCATTATTTTCGTTGTTAAATTGTTTACTTAAATAAACAACACCCTTAGTAAAACGGTTAGATTTTTCTGAAAACGTGGAATCAAACATTGAACCAGAGTTTAGTTTATCTTGATGATTGATGTATAAAACAAACTCATCATCCACTACTTCCAAAGAACCCTTTAGAGCCAATAACTTATTTTCAAAATTATTTCCTAAAAGTGTTCTTAGATTAATATCATTAATTGTTGTGACAGTTTCTTGAGTGTTATTTATGACAACTCCTGAAATATTCTTCTGCATGAACAGGTTAAATATTTCTTTTGGGTTATAGTTTTCATCTTCCACTATGGCAACGATACTATTACTCGCCTTTTTGATTTCTCTGATACGCAAAGCTCGATAAAAATCGTTCAAAAAAACAATTTCCAGAACCCAAAGAATTGTTAATAGCGAAACTGAAAAAACTAAGAAATACTTTAAAATTTCAAAGTTTAATGTTTTTTTTGTTTTGTTAGGCATCAAAACGATAACCTACCCCTCTAACAGTAACAATGAATTTTTGATACTCTCCTAGTGATTTTCTCAAAAGTTTTATATGGGTATCTAAAGTACGATCATCACCATAATAATCATAACCCCAGACCTCAGTTAATAACCTTTCTCTGCTTAAGGCAATGTTTTTATTCTTGGCTAAGAAAAATAATAATTCATATTCCTTAGGAGATAAATCAATTCTCTTACCATCAATGGAAACAATTCGTGCTGTATAATCTAAAGTTAATCCTTCAAAACTTTCTATACTGTTCTCTTCTGCAGAATTATGTTTACCTCTAGCTAATACAGCTTGAATACGCATCATCAATTCTTTAACACTGAATGGTTTAACTACATAGTCATCAACTCCAACCTCAAAGCCATGAATTTTGTCGTATTCTTCACCACGTGCACTTAACATAATGACTGGTGTTTGTTTTATCTTTCTTATGGCTTTAACTGCACTAAAACCATCTAAATCTGGCATCATTACATCCATTACTATTAGATCATAATCATTTTTTTCAACTAATTGAACCGCATTAAAACCATCTTCAGCTTCTGCTACTTCATATCCTTCAAAAACAGCATATTTCTTAATCATTTCACGAATTTTTGCTTCATCATCTACAATAAGAATTCTAGCCATGTTTTTTCACCTCATAATCAATATAAAACACAAATGTGAACAAAGACTGAAGTTAAACTGAATATTATCCTTTTAGGCCATCAGCCTGACGTTGCATGTTTTCAATAACAACATCAAATATTTCACCTTTAGTACAAGCATATTCGAGAATTTTCCATGGTTCATTTGTATGAAAATGGATTTTTATTAAATCTTCATCACCTACAGCAAGTAAAGAATCTCCTACAAAGTTTTCAACAATATAATCATGGATTTCATCTTCATCAAGATTCTCACCTGCTATTAATAATTGGGTATCAAATTTAAATTCAATCATTTCTATCACTCCTTTAAATAAAAACCGTTTTCACGGTTACTCTTTATCACTAATCATGACTCTAATAAATTGTATAGCAGCATATACAGAGAATATGGCTAGCCCAATACTGAATAAAACTAAGATAACATCATTAGCGTCACTAAAAGTAAGGACATTATTCCAATCCTTAATGGTCATAAACATATTAACTAAGATTAGAATGGCAAAAGCGACTAACATTACCAGTCTAATCCATCTTTTCTTCTTAGGCGTCTCTAAAGCAACAGCATAAATTCCCTTTTTAGGCGGAAACTCAACATTATGAACTTGCTGCAAGTTTGCTAAAAAGAAATTGCGATAATAAATCTCAGTTGCAACAAAAAGAACTACGCCAGAGATAACGGCAAATGTCCAATCCCAGTAAAAACCAGTAATCATAATTATTGCCACAACTATAGAATACCTATTTGATAAAACATAAAACTTCTTTTCATCTTCCTTTTGAACAATATAAGCAGTCTTTGTTTTAAAATTTGGTATTATAGTACGACCGTGACTATCAACATAAGATTCATATGTTTTAGGTGTTAGTTCTCCAAGATTCTGTTTCATAATAAATCTCCTATCTTCGTTATTATAACAAACTAATCAACTAAATATCTAGTAACGCGATGAGGAATGCGACATACAATTTCACTTGGAACAGTATCTGCTAAGCGCGCTAATTCTTCTAGTTTAATGCTTTCATTACAATCAGAACCAATTAATGTAACTTTGTCTTCAACTTCAACTACATCAAGATGACTAACATCAATCATTAATTGATCCATGCATATTCTGCCAACAACTCGGCATCTTTGTCCTCTTACTAAAACTTCACTTCTATTGCTAAGATTACGTGGATATCCATCAGCATAACCACATGATACAGTAGCAATTTTTTGTGGTTTATCAGTGAAATACGTTCTGCCATAAGATAGTCCTTCATTAGCAGCAACAGTTTTTACATATTCAATCTTTGAATATAAACTTAAAACAGGTTTGCGTTGATAACGTTCTTCAACACTTCCCACATCATATCCATATAAAACAAATCCAGGTCTAACAAAATCATATGAGAACTCAGGATAGTTTAAAAATCCACTTGAAGCTGATAAATGTGTCCGACCAGGATTGAATCCCAACTCTTTTACCTTATTGATAAATTTACTAAAACGTTGGTCTTGTAGTCTGGTGAACTCTTGATCTTCTTTCTTAAAAGAATCTGCTGAAGATAAATGGGTATAGGTTCCAATAATTTCTAAGTATGAAGAAGAATAAACCTTTTTAATCTCTTCCTCATCTATTTCACTATGAATTCCTAGCCTCCTCATGCCAGTATCAACTTTGATTTCGACTTTAAGCTTTAGATTATGATTCTTAGCCCATTTATTGAGTTTTAAGGCGTGATCAACAGATACAACAGTCATAATTGCGTCGTAGTCATAAGCCTTTTGCCAATCTTGTTGGTCTACATAAGACAACACAAGAATGCTTGAATTGATATTATTCTTTCTCAAATCTTCAACTTCTGAAACTGCAGCTACACCAAAATCCTTAATACCATTTTTTTCCATTATTTTAGCTAAGGTAACAGCACCATGACCATAACCGTCAGCCTTAATAATGGCAATTGATTTTTCATGATGAGGCAGATATTCATTCAATTGTTTTATGTTAAACTCAAGATTTGATTTTGATAGCTCAATCCAACAACGTGATTTATTCATAATCATTTATTCTCCAATGCTATATTAATCATTTTAGTTAACAGTTCTGGATAACTCACACCAGCGGCATTAAACATCGCTGGATATAAACTATGAGAAGTAAATCCAGGAATCATGTTTAGTTCATTGAAGATGATTCTATCGCTGGCAAAAAAGTCAACTCTAGCCATGTTGTGACAATTAAGTGCTTTATATACTAACAAACTCAAACGTCTAACTTCCTCTTGTTGTTCTAGAGTTAAACATTTAGCAGGAACATAGATATTAGTTTTATAACCATCATATTTTTCTGCATAACCATACATTTCAGTCGCAACTTCTACTTCATAAAGTAATCCTGTTTCTCCAGCACCCAAGACACCACATCCAACTTCATGTCCACTAATAAACTCTTCTGCAAGTACTTTGTCATCATAACTAAAGGCATCATCGATATATTCAATGAATTTTTCAAAACTCTCAACTTTGTGAGCACCAAAAGAAGATCCTTCCTTACTAGGCTTAACATAGAAAGGCAAACCTAAAGATTCTTGTAAATCTTTGAACAGTTCATTGTAATCATCAACTTCATATTTGTGAAGAGCTCTATATTTAGCCATAGGAACACCATATGACTCAGCAATGATATGGGTATACTCTTTATCAATTGCAATGGCACAACTAACTAAATCATCACTACAGCAAGGAATACCACTTAATTGGCACAAACCTTGTATACTTCCATCTTCGCCATTTCTACCATGTAAAATTGGCATAACCACATCAACATATACTTCATTTTGTGTCGACAATTCAATAAAACCATGTACACGTGGATTTGTCGATAATAATACTTCAGTTATGTTATTAGTTCTTTCCCAAGTACCATCAATTATGTTTTCAATTGGTCCATCATAGTGATACCAAACACCTTCTCTAGTGATTCCAACCATATACACTTCATAACAGCTATCTATGTTATTTAAAACACTTGTGGCCGACATTAAGCTGACAGGATGTTCATGACTTTGACCACCAAATAAGACTGCAACTTTAGTTTTCATGTTCTTCCTCCAATCGCTCCACTAAATTTATAAATCCCATTCCATTACTTGCTTTTACTAGGATAAAACTTTTGATATTAGTAAAAGTCCTCAAATCATTATACAAATCATCAATCTCTTGATAATGTGTACACTTAATACCCTTTGCTTGCAAGTTATTATACAAGCTCTTCATTTCATTTCCATACAATAAGGTGTTATTGAAATTTGAAAAATCAATCAGATCACCTATTTCACTATGTAGTTTTGAAGAACTAGGTCCTAATTCCAACATATCGCCTAAACAAGCAACTTTAACATAATCTTTAGGCAAAGATGAGAGCAACTCTAATGCAGCCAACAAAGAAGTTGGATTAGAGTTATAACAGTCATCAATGATGGTTGCTTGGCCAATTTCTTTAATTTCCATCCTGTGACTTGTTATTTCAATAGATTTGATAGCTTCTTGAATACTATTAATATCAACACCTTCATTTAAAGCTATGCAAATAGCCCCCGTTAG
>CADBLN010000161.1 GCA_902795525.1 uncultured Erysipelotrichaceae bacterium
TACTCGATGAGGTGCTAATCGTGAGGTTAGCATGAAATAAGGTGGTAACACGTGATATTTATATCCCGTCCTTACAATTATTTGTAGGATGGGATTTTTATTTAAGAGGGTTTATGTTAGAGATAAGAAATATTAACAAACAATTTGCATCGAAAGAATTAAATATAGATGCTTGTAATGACGTTTCATTGAGTGTTGCGGATGGAGAGATTTATGGAATTATTGGTTATTCTGGAGCAGGAAAATCAACGTTGATTAGGTGCATTAACTTTTTGGAGACCCCTGATAGCGGAGAAATTGAAATCAAAGATTTTGGAACAATAGTTTCTAGAAACAAGACGTTATTCTACAGGGATTTGGAAAACAATGAAATAAAATGTTCTGAAAAACATTTACGTTCTTTACGCAAAGGGATTGGAATGATCTTCCAACAATACAACTTGCTAGATAGAAGTACTGTTTATGATAACATAGCTTATTCACTTAGGTATTCCGGGGTAAGTAAAAAAGACATTGATCAGAAGGTTAAGGAATTATTGGAAATAGTTGATTTGACAGATAAGATTAATTCTTACCCATCAGAGTTGTCTGGTGGTCAAAAACAAAGAGTTGCAATTGCTAGAGCTTTAGCAAATAATCCGAAGATTCTATTATCTGATGAAGCAACAAGTGCTTTAGATCCTGACGCTACAGAATCAATACTTAAGCTTTTGAAAAAACTTAATAAGGAATTTGGCTTAACAATTGTCCTAATTACCCACGAGATGGCTGTTATTAAATCAATTGCTGATAAAGTGGCAGTTATGGAAGGTGGAAAAGTTGTCGAAGAGGGTGATGTATATGATATATTTGCCCACCCACAAAAAGAAATCACAAAGAACTTCGTTAAGTCATCAATGGGCTTAGGAAACATTGATAGATTAAAGGAAGAAACAGAAGTGACCAAAGGTAAATTAGTAAAACTAGTTTTTGAAAAAGATTGTGTTGGTGAAGCAATTATTTCAACTATATCAAGAGATTGTAGCGTGAATGTTAATATCATGCTAGCAGATGTAGAAATTGTTCATGAGATGCCTTTAGGAACGATGGTAGTTGCTTTAGAAGGTGAACAAATGAATGTTCAAAAAGCTTTAAAACATCTCAATGAATGTAATGTAAGAATAGAGGAGGTATAAGATGAGGGGATTTGTTAGAACATGGGCTCCAAATTTAGCCGATTATTGGAAACAATTCATAGAAGCCTTAAATGCAACATGGCAAATGTTTCTCATTTCAGGAAGTATTTCCTTTATCTTAGGATTTGTGTTTGGTGTATTATTAACAGTCACCAAGCCTAATGGCATAAAAGAGAATAAATTAGTGTATCGGATTGTGGATTTAGCGATAAATGTATTCAGATCAATTCCATTCATTATCTTATTGATATTCTTGATTCCATTCACAAGGGCAATTGTGGGAACTGCAATTGGAGTCAAAGGAGCCATTATTCCACTTGTATTTGGTACAGTTCCGTTCTTTACCAGACAAGTAGAATCAGCTTTATCAAACATTGATTCTGGAAAGATTGAAGCTGCTAGATCAATGGGGAGTGGAACGTTAGGAATAATATTTAGGGTTTTCATTCATGAAGCTGTACCTGATTTAATTAGGGCTACAACCATTACAGCAATTAGCTTGATTGGCTTAACTACTATGGCTGGAGCTGTAGGAGCAGGAGGTATAGGAAGCTTTGCGATTAACTATGGTCAAAGTCTGCATAATCAGGATATTGTAAATGTCTGTGTGATTATTTTATTGATAATAGTCACCTTAATTCAAACAATTGGTTCTTTATTAGCGAGAAGAACAACAAATAGTAAATTATTTAGAAGTGAGGTTAAATAACATGAAAAGAATATCAAAACTATTAATTATATTACTAACAATTAGCGTTTTATTTGGATGCACCTCAAAGCCAAAAGAAGAAGATAGGACTGTAGTAAAAGTTGGTGTTTGTGGAGCTAACAATGATCAATGGTATGCTGTGCAGAAGGTTTTAGACGATGCTGGTGAGAAGATTAAGATTGAACTAGTTGTTTTTGACGCTTATAACTTGCCAAATGAAGCATTGAATGCTGGAGATATTGATTTAAACGCCTTTCAACATAAAGCCTACCTAGCAAATGAGGTCAATTCACAAGGTTATCAAATAGAAACTATTGGTGATACTTTGATTGCTCCATTAACCCTTTATTCAAGAAAGTATGCTAATTTAGATGAATTGAAAGCTGCTACTGTAAATGGAACAGTTAGAATTGCTGTTCCTGATGATGCTACAAACTTAGCACGTGCTTTGAAATTGTTGGAAACAGCAGGTTTAATTACCTTAGATCCAGCTGCTGGGTATAGTCCAGAAATCAAAGATATTACTGGCAATTTATATGATGTTAATATAGTTCCTCAAAAAGCAGATACCTTGGCACAAACCCTTGAAGATTCAGGGGCTGCAACTATCAATGGAACATATGCAATTCCAGCTGGACTCATACCATCAAAAGATGGGTTGATTATCGAGGACCAAGGAAGTGATGGTGAAAATCCATATGTTAATATTATTGTTGCAAGAAGTGCAGACAAGGATAATGCCATATTTAAGAAAATTGTCGATGCATATCAAACACAATATGTCGCAACGTTTATTTTGGGTAGATACCAACAAGCATATTTCCCATCATTTAGTTATGATGCCGCTCAAGCAGCAGCCGACCTTGATAGTGTTGTTAATGAAGTAACTGCATTTAAAGATACATTAGATTAGGAGTTAAAGATGTCGAATTGTTTACAACTAGCCAAAAATGTGGAGAATTTAAGAGAATATGCGATTGAATTAAGACGGTATTTTCACAAAAACCCTGAACTGTCTACTCAAGAATTTCAAACAGCAAAAAAGATTGAAGAAGAGTTGGATAAAGTGGGGATTGAGCATAAACGTTTAGCCCAGACTGGAGTTTACGCAGAATTAGCTGGTGAATTGGATGGTGATAAGGTAATCTTGTTAAGATGCGATACAGATGCCTTGCCAATTCAAGAAGAACATATTTGTGAATATATGTCAGATAATGATGGGGTGATGCATGCGTGTGGTCATGATGGACATACTGCAGCCCTTTTAACAGCAGCTAGAGTTTTGGCAGAAAACAAGAATTTGTTTGGGGGAAA
>CADBLN010000162.1 GCA_902795525.1 uncultured Erysipelotrichaceae bacterium
CTTATTCCAGATGGAATACCAAGCCATCCTGTTTTTCTTCTTTGATTTCCCAAATGTTCGCAAACCCATAGGTAAAATTTGATGCCACCTATGTGTGCGAACACAGAACCCATTCTCTTGCGAAAGGTATAGTACTCTGATAATTCGGGTATTTGTTTAGCCTTCGACTCGATCACTGGTGACGGATAAAGGTACTCTATGCACACGCTTGATGCCTTAAATGCAAAGTCATATACTAAGGATTTTAACTTTCTTCGCAACCCAGGAGCCGGAACATTTTCAATGATAAAAAGATCAATAAAGATCATATCCATTCCACCAACTCCTGCTGTTGGAATTTCTATGTAGGTCGTACCCTTTTTATATATCTTTACCATTTTACTAAGATACTGTGGGGATGATAGAGGCTTGGCAACTATGTATTTCTCGGAAAATTCTTTTTCAAATTTATCTACGAATTTCTCATATTCGCTTCGAAGCATCATAATATCAATATCATCGTCCCATGGAATAAATCCTTGATGACGTATAGCTCCAAGCATAGTACCGCCGGATAGCATGTAGTCAATATTATACTTATGCTCATACATGCTTCACATCTATGAGCATAAGTAATAATTCCTGTTGTAATCTTTTTAGGATTTCATCAGTCAATTTGTATTCTTCAAAACATGAGGAGTATAACCCTTTACTTGCCTTCATCATTTACACCTTTGCCTTCATTTCCACGAAGCATTTGTATGATGCTTATAAACTCGTTCACTTTCAGGAGGCAATTGCATATAATTGCCATAGATATGAATTAAGTAATCTTCGTAGTCTGCAGGAATATTAAACTTATATTGTTCAAAATCAGCTTTTATATACTGAGTTGCTGTAGAATGAGATATTACTTCTCTCTTTCCATACCCCCAAACGAGTGTGGCGACTTTATCAGAATTATCAAACGGATATTTTTGAGCCGTCTTTATAGCTAATCCAGTAAAATAGCTCTGTAATGGGAACAATTTGTAAACTGCTCTCATAATTGTTATCTCTATTTTTTTTAGAGTGCTTCTCTTTGTAATGTCCTTTACCGTTGCACATACAATAAGTCCCCATAACACTTTCATTTTTGAAACCGTTCGGTCTATATGCTCTTCACCCTCAGGAAGTCCATCTACCGGAAACACGTCAATATTGACCCCTACTTCTCTGCCAAAATTACCGTTTTCAACCAAAACTGTCCTTTTGTCTGACACTTTGGCATAAGTACAAATATAGTTCTTGTCCAAATCCCAGCAGCACACTTCAAAATTAGGATGCTGATACTCATGAATAAATCTATTATAATCTGGGCGGGGCATCTGAATATCTATATCGTCATCCCAGGGTATGAAGCCCTTATGTCGCACAGCGCCCAGCATCGTGCCACCGCTCAGAAAATACCTAATTCCGCTCTTATCACAGAAATCTGCAACATCGGCAAGTATTTCCAATTGAATGTTTTTCATTTCATCGATATTGATACACTTCATCAGATCACCTCAGGTGAAGAAAACTAAGACCTGCTATAAGTAGCTTTCTCATTTCCTTCAAGTTAATTAGCATAATAACAAGTATTGCAACAGCGGACACAATATATCCAATCCTGTCAATCGTTACAAAGAAAGCAGAAATACATACTATGATATATGTGATAAACTCTTTAATAAAGTTTATCTGAAACTTAAAATAGCGCCTTGTATCAAACATTCTATATAATGCTATGAAGACATAGGCAACAGCAGTTGCTGTAGTAGCACCCATAATGCCAATTGTCGGGATTAAAACGAAATTCAAAACAATATTAATTCCAGCCGAGAACAATGTCGAAAGCATTACATTGACACTTTTTTTCAATGCACCATAGATAGCTCCATAGTATGCTGAAACAGCTGAAAATGAAGCTGCCACCAACAACCACGGCACAAATTTCCATGCCTCGAAGAAATCCGCTCCAACATAGATTTTCATAAAAGGTTTTATAATTAGGAGCAGGCAAGCACAAAAGAAAAAAACCGTAAAGCTATAAAGGCTAAATACATTTGAGTAAAAAGAAGTATCCTTGGTTGAGTCATACTCTTTTATTGAAGAGATACTCCAGGATTGCGAGAAAATCGAGGTTATCACGTTAATCAATGCAGGAATCTTGCTTGAAACAGTGTACAGTCCCAACGCCGCCCCACTTATAAAAAACTCAACCATCAATTTATCCGAGGATTGAACAACCCACCACGAAATGTTATTAATAATCAGTGGAGCAGAATATGCAATCATCTCTTTAAATAGTTTCTTATCAAAAATCGCTCCTCTTAGATCACTTATGATACCTCCTGTAAACAAGGCCACAATAACAATGATACATTGTGCCATTATATTTGCCATTATATATCCATAAATTTTGAGATCACAGAAAATAAGCAAAAAGATATTCAGTAATGCTAATATCAACGTTTGTGCCAGTCCCAAAGCAACGTATAACTTAGATCTTTCTTTTGCCTTTATATAAGTCATAGTTATTTGCGAAGCCATATAAGTAATAATATACGCACTAACATACCATTTCCACTCTGTAAGTGAAGGATATAATCCGACTAACGGTGCAATTAATAGCGCAACTATGCTACCGCCTATAAAAACAATTCCAGCATTCAAAATCACGCTTTTCCGATTGACATTTCTATCAAGCGTATAGCGTAGCACCGCATCAAAGATTACCATTGAAGTAATCGGCATAATTAAATTAGAAACCGTGTAAATAAGCTCAGCAGTACCATATTCACTTGTCGTTAGATAATTTGTATATAATGGAACAAGCAAAAATAGAATTAGCTTTGAACCTAAATTACCTATAGCAAAAATGATGGTATCTCCGGCAAGTCTTTTATATTTTCCCACTGTTCTCCACTTCTCCAAAGGATTGAGTAATTCTTTCCTGAATGCTGTCAATTAGAGCCAGTAAATTATCCATAGTTTTAATATGAGCCGCCCTTCTACCAATCCATAGTCTAATATGATCAAGCAAAGTACAGATGACCAGAACAACAATCGGAATCACAAATAATGATACAATAAAACAAACATTGCTCCATTCTGTGATTATTTCTATCGCAAACCACTTCTTCCAAAGCAAATCTCTAATGGCCGGATGTTCATGTATCAAATACACTCCGAAAACTGACGTACTAAAAAATGCAATGAATTTCTTATATTTCTCACTTATGCGAATATCCTTAAAAATATAGAACAGCAAAGTACAGTTTATAATTTGGAATACTGTATTATAGTGATATAGTAAACCGCTACCAGTGCTCAGTCCTGTGCGTGCAACAATCTCTTCAAGTAAAATCTTTGATACAAATACAATTATCACTGAGAGAAGTAGCCCTATTCCTTTGCACTTAATTGCTTTAACATATCGTCTGCAATATGATCCCCAAATGTAAATAGTAAGAAAACTAACAATTCCCATTCCATCGGTTTGATCATATTGTGTGGCAAACGGAAAAAGAGTTGGCTTCACAATCGTAAAGATGATTAGGATTATAATAAGAAGTTTATGCCCTTGCTTATTTAATTTCTCAATTCCAAGATTAATAAACGGTGCGAGCAAAAACAATAATATATACACCGTAAAAAACCAATACTGCTTGAATGTAATCGGCATAAATGTTGTCAAAATATTACTAAGGCCTATTTGCCCCCCCAACGGTACAAATATCAAAAAAATAAATATAGAATAAAACAGCACCTTCCCCCAAAGGTTAAATAGTCTCTTAACATTAACCATTTTTGACTTCTGGTAGTATCCTGTAATGAAAACAAATCCATCTACAGCCGATACGGTGATTGCCTGAATCAACCAGACAACAATCCATGATGATGACAAAAATGGGAGTGTTTCTCGAATATTGGTATGTGTCAAAAAATGTCCCTCAATTATGAAGAGCATCAATAGTATTCTTAGTACCTCTATACCATAATTTCTATTGATCTTTACCATTTATTTCCCCTCGCGCACATCTCAATAAATTAAAGGCTAAAATAAATCCCCATATTCTTGTGACCTGCATATCAATTGATAAAGCTGCCACTATCAAGCCGATAATGGCAATCTTCATCATACCATCATCTCTTGTCCATGCCATTTTTATCTGGCTTATTAGCATCCTAATCAGAAAAATTAAGCCAAATACGCCTCCCTCAATCATCGTCTGAATAACAACATTATGCGCCAGCAAATTCTGGTTTCCACCATAACTTCCATATTGAACAGTGTCTAAGAAGCTGTTGAAACCATAGCCAAAGAGAATTCTAAATAAA
>CADBLN010000163.1 GCA_902795525.1 uncultured Erysipelotrichaceae bacterium
AATTTGGATGCGAAGTTAAGAGTTCAAATGAGATCAGAGATTTCAAAACTTCATACTCGTTTACAGTCAACAATGATCTATGTTACACACGACCAAATAGAAGCGATGACATTGGGTACTAGGATTGTGGTTATGAATGCAGGTGAAATCATGCAATGTGATACTCCGATGAATTTGTATAATAAACCAGATAACTTGTTTGTCGCAACATTCATTGGTTCACCTCAAATGAATCTTTTTCCAGCTAATGTCCATATAAATGGAGGAGAAGTTTCACTTCAGTTTGGTGATGAACCAATTAAATTACCTGAAGACTTAAATAAGAAAATCTTGCAAGGAAACTATGATGGTAAGCGTATTATGGTTGGAATAAGACCTGAAGATTTAAAGGTTGAAAAGGTGTCTGATAATAGCGTAAGCGGGGTTGTTGATGTTAAGGAACTATTGGGTCATGATGCCAATGTTCATTTCACTGAATATGGAGTAGACTTCACTGCAACCATATCAGCTCTTGAAGACATTAAGATAGGTGATACAGTTCGACTATATCTTGACAATAGCAAAATCCATATATTTGATATAGAAACGGAAAAAGCTATAGGACATGGCATTGAATGGTAGTAAGTAGTTACTTATATTAGTTAGTACGTATTTGATACTACTGGTTTAACTGTCAAGTTGGCACAAATCAAACATACAGCAGGTTTAATGTAAAACCTGCTTTTTAATCGCGAAAAAGGGGAGTTGAGAAAACTGGCCAGCACAATATGTGGTCTTTAGGCACGTAGAGTTTTGAAGTGTTATTAAAGGCAAGGGCAGTTTTATTTGTTTGTAATGTGGAAAAGAAATAACAGCGCTAATTTTTAAATTTCCGCATTTGGGAAGAAGATTAGTATTGAGAAAAAGTCGTTGTATTTATATTCTAGAATTAGAGGTACATATGGTCCCATTATTGGAAAGACAGATTGAGATAATTACTTTACTGTTGTTAAAAGACGATTACTGCATCGCTGATGACCTTGCGGATGTTTTATCTGTGAGCAACAGAACAATAAGAAATGATTTCACTAAAATTAAGATGTTTTTGAAAGCACATGGGGCTGAGTTAAAAGCAGAACCACACAAAGGTTATAAGATAGTAGCCGATATGGATTGTAAACAAAGAATTCTAAATCATTTGGATTTGGCTAGGCCTCTTGGGCAAAAGGAAATTATTAAAGCCATCAGTGTAGTGCTATTAAGTGTTGAGCACGCTACTTATGATAATATATGTGCTTACTTGGATATTAGTAAACAGACTTTAGTTAAATATATGGGTGCTGTGGAAGAGCTATTTTTAGAAAATGGTATTAGCTTAAATAAGGTTAAGGGTAAAGGCCTCAGCATTGAAGGTAGTGAGATTGCTATTAGAGATTTTATGAAACAGATATTAACTGATTCGCAAAGAAGCAATTTCATAATAACCCTGGCAGAAGAAAGTTTTCTAAAATCTTCTTCCTTAACAATAGCTAGGCAGATAATCAAGGATATAGAAACAAAAGGTAAACTACATTTCTATGAGCAAAGAAAGCTAGAACTACTATTAAGTTACAGCTTATATCGCATATCAATTGGCAAAAGTATTGAGAAAAGGGAATTGGATGCAAGTGAAACAGTTGTAGCTGATTATAGTGAGTATTGTTTGTTTTATGATAACTTAAAACAATTGCCACTAGATGAAGCAGAAAAGCAATATCTGGTTTCCATATTACTTGAGACCAAGGTTAAGCATTTAAATAAGAAGTATAACAATGATAGTGATGCTAAACAATTAGCAAAGTTTTTGATGAAAAAGATGCAGCTTTTGCATCCATTCAGTAAAGAGAAAAGAGAGATTTTTCTAAATGGCTTATCCTCGCATCTAAATGTTGCTTTATATAGGATAAGGAATAATATACCGATTCAAAATGAATTGTTAGAACAGATAAAGATTAGTATTTCATTAATTTACTTATATACCAAGCAACAGCTTTTATCACAAGAAGAGAAGTATGATGTGATATTTGATGAAAGTGAGATAGCTTATGTCGCAATGTATCTGGCAAGCGCCTTTGAAACAAGCATTAAGCTTGATAGAAGGATAAAGGTTTTAATAGAGTGCTCCTTTGGCACCACTACCAGTGCCATCTTAGATTCTAGAATTAGACAG
>CADBLN010000164.1 GCA_902795525.1 uncultured Erysipelotrichaceae bacterium
ACTTGCCCTCACTATGAAGATTGCGGTGGTTGCACGTTTCTAACACTGGATTATCAAACACAGTTAAAATATAAGACTCAATTATTGGCGGAAGCTTTGAAAAAATATGCGCAAATAGATTTTAAATTGGATGCAATTGTGGCATCTGAAAGCCAGTATGCGTATCGTAATAAGGCAAATTTACCACTTGTGACTTCTTTAGGAGGCTTGCAGACGGCTTTATATAAAAATGGGACTAATAAACCAGTTGTCATTAAAAGTTGTTCCATTCACTCAGAAAGGCTTGAAGAAATAAGGGCTAAGGCTTTGGAACTGTTGAACAAGTATAAATGTAGAGATTTTAATCCAAAAATAAAAAAGGGTTATCGACAGTTGATAATTAGAAGCATTGGCGAACAAAGCCAATTGGTTTTAGTAACAGGTAATAATGAAATTGATAAAGAATTAGTGCAGGAATTATTCGAAATACCTACTATTGAAAGTGTTTATCAAAGTGTTAATACTCAAAAAAACCTTTTTAACAATGCTGGTTCATATAAGTTATTAAAGGGGAAAGAAGATATCGATTTTGAGATTAAGGATTTAAGTTTATCCTTAAGCCCTAAATCGTTCTATCAGTTAAATCATCAACAAGCTATAAAAATGTATCAGATTGTTGTTGATATGATTAGAGAAAAGGTTGGGATTATTTGTGAAGCTTATTGTGGTATTGGAATAATGTCGATGCTTCTTAAAGACAAAGCAAATAGGATTTATGCGATAGAACTAGAAAAACAAGCAATTGAAGATGGTAATCGAATTGCCCAAAAAAACCATATTGAAAACATTGAATTCATTTGTGGCGATGCTAAAGGTGAACTAAAAAAGATAAAGAATATAGATGTTTTAGTAGTTGACCCACCAAGAAAAGGATTAGACGATGAGATAATTACAACCATCATCACTAGCGACATCAAAGAAGTGATATATGTTTCTTGTAATCCTGCAACCTTAGCAAAAAACCTCAAAAAGCTCAAGGCAAAATATGACATTAAACAAATTGTTCCGGTCGATATGTTTCCTAATACTCCTTTAGTAGAGTGTGTCATGCATTTGGTAAGAAAAGGAAAAGAGTAATGAAAATAAGAAAGACTAGCATAGATGACTTGAAAGCGGTAATGAAAATCTACCAACAGGCTCGAAGTTTTATGAGGTCCCATGGTAATTTGGAACAATGGATAAATAACTATCCCAGTTTAGAATTAGTTACCAAAGATATTGAAGATGGTAATAGTTATGTGGTAGTTGACAACAAAGAAATTGTGGCAGTTATGGTTTTTATTGTAGGAGATGATCCAACATATAAGATAATAGAAAATGGTCAATGGCTGAATGGTGAGGAATATGGTGTTGTTCATCGCATTGCTTCAATCAAACAGGGGGCTGGGAGTTATTGTCTGAACTGGGCATGCCAGCAAATTAAAAATATTAGGATAGATACTCATGAAGATAATTATCCAATGCAAAACCTACTGGTAAAACTGGGTTTTAAGTATTGTGGGATTATTTATGTAAGTGATGGAACTCCAAGAAAGGCTTATCAAAAAACAATGGACAGCTAATGGCTGTCCATTTCTTCTATTTTCCATGTGATATTAACACTCTCAGAGATAATTATTTCATCAGGAATAATACTTTCATTCAATGTGAAACCGGCACCATCAAACGCTTTGGACATTGCTAGATTACTTGTTAAATTAAAACTTTGTTCTAGATTGTTGTAACTAATGCTTTGAATTTCTTTTAATTTAACATTCATTGTTTTGGCAAGGCTTTCAGCTTTTTCTTTGGCTCTCTTACAAGCCAGTTTAATTGATTTATTCTTATGCTTTTCTTGATTCTTTAAGGCAAAGTTAATATTAAAATCAACATTAGTTTTACTTTGAATAATTGCATCAATTAAATGCACTAGAATAGAATTATCCAATTTAAAGGATGCTTTTAAGGAATGGTTTAAGTTATAACCTTTAAAAACTTCTTTCCAATCACCGTCGATTTGTTCACTAGTGAACCAAGGAGAGACATTGTAAAAACTTGTCTTGAAAACATTTTTATTAAAACCGTGTTTGTTAAAAGAATTGATGAGATTATTGTATCTAAGGTTTGCTTGGCTAATTAACTCATCGTAATTTTCTTTCTGTTCAAGGATGATAATATTTAATTCAATTTGATCAGGTTTACAACTAATGGGACCAGTAGCGCTAACGCTTATTATCTTATCTAACATATACATACCTCCAGAAAATTATATCATATAAGATTTTACTTTTTTCTATTGAAGAAGAACCTCATTTTTTTTATAATGTTTTCGTGTTTTTAGAGAAGGAAAATAAAAATATGGAAAGAAAAGTTGGTACTGTTTCGATGGGTATTAGATGCCCAATAATTAGACAAGGTGATGATTTAGCGAGTATTGTTGTTAATAGCGTTTTAGAGGCAAGTGAAGCAGAAAATTTCAGCTTAAGAGACCGTGATATTGTGGCGGTTACCGAGTCAGTTGTGGCAAGAAGCCAAGGCAATTATTGCAGTTGTGATGATATCGCAACTGACATTAAGAATAAATTTGGTGATTCAACCATAGGAATAGTTTTCCCAATCTTATCAAGAAATAGATTTGCGATGGTTTTGAAAGGTATCGCAAGAGGTGCAAGAAAAATAGTTTTAATGCTTTCGTATCCACGTGATGAAGTAGGAAATCAACTTTTAACAGAAGACCAACTAGATGAAAGCGGTGTGGAAGCATACACTGATGTACTGACTTTAGAAAAATATCGTGAGTTATTTGGCGAGAATAAACATCCGTTTACTGGTGTTGATTATGTGCAATACTATGGTGATTTAATTAATAGTGAGAACTGTGAAGTTGAGATAATTTTTGCTAATCAAGTTAAAACCATTTTGAATTACACAAAAAATGTTTTAGTTTGTGACATTCATACTAGGAATAGGAGTAAGAAGATTTTGAAAGAAAATGGCGGTCATATCATCTTAGGAATGGATGATATTATGAAAGAGCCTATAAATGGTAGTGGTTATAACAGTCAATATGGTTTGTTAGGTTCAAACAAAGCAACTGAAGACAGTGTAAAATTATTTCCAAATAATCCTCAGCCTTTAGTAGAAGAGATTCAGGCAATGTTTTTATCTAAGATGGGAAAACATATAGAAGTAATGGTTTATGGCGATGGAGCTTTCAAAGACCCTCAGGGGAAGATTTGGGAACTGGCTGATCCGGTTGTTTCGCCAGCTTCTACAAGCGGTTTAAAAGGCACTCCAAATGAACTTAAATTAAAGTTTTTAGCTGATAATGATTTTGCAAATTTATCGGGTGAAGAACTAAAGAAAGCTATTGAAAAGAGAATAAAAGAAAAAGATAAGGACTTGGTTGGTAAAATGGAATCGGAGGGTACAACTCCACGTCAATTAACTGATCTAATTGGTTCTTTATGTGACTTAACCAGTGGTTCTGGAGATAAAGGTACACCAGTAATCCTAGTTCAAGGTTACTTTGATAACTATACTAACAATTAATCCCACTCTTGATACGATCCCACTAAAGTAGACAGATGAAATATGTAAAGTTCTACGGAGGTGGGATTTTCTTCTGCTTTTTTATATAAATTCTGGCAGAAAACCCATAGATCTTCAGTCGCTGGGATGAATGCCATCATCCCTGGTTTTCAATATACTTTCTAACAGTATCTAGGTTAGCCTCACCAATAGAACAGACAAAATAACCATCACTCCAGAATGTGTGTTCTTTCCAAAAATGTTTTTTCAGAAAAGAATCAT